>JAJXYZ010000011.1 GCA_021780305.1 bacterium
TGAAAGACGTTAAAATTAAAGATTTAATTATCGGAGAAGAAAAGCGTCAACGTGAAGGTTTAGAGCTTATCCCAAGCGAAAACTATGTTAGCCGCGACGTGCTTGAGGCGCTCGGTAGTGTCTTTACGAATAAATATTCAGAGGGATATCCAGGCAAGCGTTATTATGGCGGCCAGCAATTTACCGACCAAGTCGAGCAGTTGGCTATCGATCGCGCCAAGCAGATGTTTAAGGCTGATCACGCTAACGTTCAACCACACTCTGGTGCGCCAGCTAATGAGGCGGTTTATAGTGCCTGGTTGGAGCCAGGTGATACGGTGCTAGCGATGGATTTGTCGCACGGTGGCCACTTAACTCACGGCGCTCCGGTGACGCGTAGTGCACATTTGTATAATTTTGTTCGTTACAAAATGAAAGATATTAGTACCGGTGAAATTGATTATGACAATTTGCGTGAGCTGGCCTTAAAGCATCGCCCAAAGATTATATTGGCTGGTTTTAGCGCCTATCCGCGCGAGTTGGATTATGCCAAGTTTGCCAGTATCGGTAATGAAGTTGGCGCACTACTGATGGCTGATATGGCACATATTGCTGGTTTGATTGTTGGTGGCGTGGCGGTTAATCCGTTTGATTATGGTTTCCATGTTATTACGACAACGACCCACAAGACTTTGCGTGGTCCGCGTGGTGGTTTAATCTTGAGTCGTGGCGTGGTGGGCAATCCGCTACGAGCACCCGAAAAGACGCTTGAGAACATCCCAACACTCATCGATCGCGCAGTCTTTCCTGGAATGCAAGGTGGACCGCATATGCATGTCATCGCTGCTAAGGCTGTGGCCTTCGGAGAGGCTTTGCAACCCGAGTTTAAGGATTATGCCAATCAGATAGTCAAGAATGCGGGCGTGCTGGCTGACGAGCTTAAAAAGCGCGGCTTCCAGCTAATCACAGGTGGCACTAGTAATCACCTTATCCTAGCCGATATTTACAAGAGTTTTGGTATTGACGGCAAGGTGGCTGAAGTTGCGATGGACAAGATTGGATTGACGCTAAACGCAAATGCAGTGGCTGATGATCCTTTGCCGCCATTTAGGCCAAGCGGAATTCGTTTGGGTACGCCGGCTATAACAACTCGCGGGTTAACTGAAGACCATATGGCACAGATTGCCGATTGGATGAAGCAAGCGATTGATAGTCGTGATAACGAAGCTGAACTAAATCGTTTAGCGGCTGAAGTTAGAGATTTTGCTTTACGGTTTCCATTGCCAAGCGACAATTAGCAATCGATTCGGTATTAAAAATAGACCTCCATTTGGAAGGTCTATTTTTAACAACTGGCTAGAATATTCAGACTAGCTGAGTGGGAATGCAAAAGTAGTTGATGAAGCGTTGGCGTTGCCTACGTATACATAATTGACAGCAGGTGTTGCTGCCCCATAGTTCCACCAGCCGATACGACCACCCATGACAGGTGCAGTACAGCTGCTAAGACACTCCCAGCTGACTGTCGTTAGGCCATTAGCTGCAGTCGGTGAAGTAATTCCTACAGTAATTCCTGACGGTTCCTTGGTTGATGTGCTACCGGTCGCGAAAGCTGCGGCCGTTGCAGGGTAGTAACCGTTGTCGGCGTTGTAAGCCTCGGCAACTTTTTGAGTGTTTGCTGCATTTGTTTGTGCTTTTGTGCCATTAGCGCGTGCAGTAATACCACTGTAGGCCACAATCGTGATGGCAGCCAAGATACCGATTACGACGATAACAATCAAAAGCTCAACGATCGTAAAGCCTGATTGCTTAGCCTTTAGTTTGTTAATTTTTTCTACCATTATATTTTTAATGCCCCCTATTACATAGTGATGATACTAGTGTACTAATTCATCAAAATAAACACAAGCGTTTTCGCTTTAAAACTACCTGATTTTATTGTTCAGCCATGAAGGTGATGTTATCAAGTGCCGACCAGCCGGAATTGACGCCATCTCGTGCAATTATGTCGCCATTTGGTTGTACGTCAAAACGACATAGCACAAGCCAGCAGACGGCGCTCTGTAGTGATACGGCGGCCGGTCTGTATCCAGCCGGCAAGTTAGCAATTACTGTACCGCCTGTTGTTGTTCCGCCCTGAATTAGGCCTTTGACTTTGACTATGCCATCTGACCCCTTAGTATACTGGGCTAAGGCAAAGCCACCGTATTGGCTCCAGCCGTTTTGAAGCGATAGGTTGCTCCAAGTAGCTTTTCCGGCCGCATAGAAGCTATGTTGGATGGAAAGATAGCCGTTTTGGTTAAAACCTTTTGTTAGGACTCCACCGGATGTACTGATACCATTTGCATCAAAGGAATTATTGCTAGTGGTGGGTAGATGTAGGTACTCTGGCGGTGCGTAGTTTGATGGCATGGCGCCAATCACCGTTTCGGTCGTGGTTGTGCCGTTTTTAACTAATCCTTTTGTAAAGACTCGTCCGAGACTATCCATGGTATAACCGGCAGATACCCACCCAGGGTCATAGTTTACCCAGCCGTTGCTTGGTAGGGTAAACGGCGTCCAGATATATGATGTCGGGGTGGGTATAAAGGCTATGCCTTCGAGCGATAACCATGCACCATTTCCGGTTGCGAATGTTATTGCGCCATCGGTGTGAATGTCAAGACGGGCTGATGCTGAAGCGGAGTCAACTTGGTACATTAGTTGCTCGGCTGGACGATAACCCGGTGGTAGAATTGCAATCGCTTCACCGCTAACAGGCGTTCCGCTACTTTTAGCAACAAGCCCCTTAAGAACAACTACGCCGGTACTGGTTTTTGTGTAAGCGCCAGTTGCATAAGTGTTTGCATAGTCCGTCCAGCCATTCTGATAAGTATAGGCGTACCAGTTAGGAATAGTGGCGCAAGCCGATCCAAACGGTGATGAGCCGACGCTGTTATTGGCATAAACTGTCGCACAGACACTCTGGCCACGTGAAGCGGACACGGTGTAGGATGTAATGTTTTGATTTGTCGCGCCTGCTACATATGCACCACCGGCGACACTGTAGTTAATTGTGTAGCTTGTGGCTGAAGTAACCCGATTCCATGTAAAGACCATATTATCTGGTACTGACAAAGTAGCTGTAACTGAAGGAGCAACAGGTACTGAAGTTGGTGTTGAAACGACTGCAATAGTAGAGGCATTAACATCGAGTTTAGTTGCTCGGATTGAACCGCTTTGATTGACGCTTTGTCCAGCGATTGAATTTGTGGTGTTAATCGACGCTATGACAGTTGTGTCAGCTTGAAGTGATAGTGCACGTTGAGCATCAGTTTGTGAAGTGCTTGAACTGGTGATGTCGGCCGCATTAGTATTCGCTGAGTTAAAGTATTGCAAATCAAAATCACCTGGGTTGATGTTATCCATCAGTCTTTCATCTTGGGCTTGGCACATCGTCTGAGGCGTTGGTACACTAATAATGGCAGGATTACAACTTGGCTTTTGCCATGGTGTCGAGCAGCCAGCGGTTAGATAGTTTGAAGGCGCAAGCACGCGTCGCCAAAGCGTATTATTTTTAACGAAATATACAATATTTAAAGTTAGAGGTTTATTTTGAGACGGGTTATTATTGCAAGCGTTTGGCTGGCCGCTTAAGTAGATGACTCCACTGGTCAAGGCTAGGGGGTTACCGGTGGTCGCGAGAGTATTTAAGATCAGAGTATCGCCGGTCGAGGCGCTGACATTATGAAAAGCAGTTGTGTCGTCATTATATCCCTGGGGTGATGCTAATGTGACATTGTTGGTCGACAAAAAAGTCGTACTAAGTTTGATGTCGGCCTCAATTCGATTTAACGAATCTTGGATGCTGTAGGCCATCGAGTTAGCGCCACGGGCCATTAATACCTCGCCAGTCATATTGACGATAACGGATATAAAGGCACCAATCACTAATAGCACGATAGGTGCAATGATTAAGAGCTCGACAATCGTAAAGCCTTTTTGTATTTTTTTGGAAAATAATTTAGCGATTGACATAGGTTTTATACTCTACTGATTGTTGAGGCGTATTATATCTTACGACAACGTCGACGGCGGTTATAGTTGGCGTACTAGGGTATGGGCATGTGTAGTTAACAAAAACTGTGACATTTTGCAAACCACCGATAGTTATTGCGGTGTTATTAACCGGTGTAGAGGCTACGCAAGGATTGCTTGCTGATGGTGAATAACGACGAATGTAGTCGTAGGCGACGTTGGCGGCTTTGGCTTGAGCGCGGGTATTACCGCTATCTTTGATGATTAGAGTGTAGAGTTGATAGCCGGTGACTAAAAAAGCAGCCGCGACAAAAAGAGTGATTAATAATTCAACAGCTGTAAATCCAGATTGTTTATTAAGGTTTATCATTGGTTTTTACTCGTTTTCATATAAACAAGGTTATCGGTCTCGAGTTTGTAAAATAAATTAAATTTAGTACACATCTGGGCGCTGCTATTGCATAATGCTCCGTTTTGCTGCAACGGTTGATAGACATAGGTCGAGGTGGTTGGCTGCGGTGTAACACCAGCCGTGGTTTGAGTGTTATTGGTCGCAGCGACAAAACCCGTATCGGCGCTGGTTGCGCCTGGGGGTGTAAATGCCCTTAGGTCCGCGTCGCGCAGATTGGATTGAATATTTGCACTGCCACTTAGTTCGACAGTGGAGGGGTAGCGACCAAGCACCGTTGAATTGTCGGTTCCGACCTTATAGAAAACATCCAGATGCGAGGCAATCGAGTCGATGTCGGTCTTGCGTTCGGTATCGCGCGAACTAAGTTGGGTGCCACGCAGATTGACAACACTCAGAGTCAACAGGATTCCCATAAGGGCGATGACAATTAAAAGCTCGACAATCGTAAATCCACGGCGATTCATACCTTATAGCATAAGTTTTTTTAGGTTAAACCGCAAGCATTTTAGACTTCGAGGGGCTCTTGCTCAATCTGAATTTTAAACTTATCACGAATAGCGCCAATAATTTCGTCGCGTGCTTCAGCCAAATCGTTATAGCCAGTGGCGGATTCGTTGATTAAGACAATCGCATTTTTGTCGTGTATGCGGATGCCGTGGATTAATTGGCCTTTAAGTCCAGCTTGTTCAATTAACCAACCAGTTGGGACTTTAAACTTACCATCACCCATGTCATATGTCGGCATATCGGGATTTGCATTTTTGAGGTCAGCGAGCTGCCAATCTTCGATGACTGCATTTTTAAAGAAAGAGCCAGAATTCGGTAATAGTTTTGGGTCTGGTAGTTTACTGGCGCGAAT
>JAJXYZ010000035.1 GCA_021780305.1 bacterium
TAAAAACTATTAACAGCGGCCAACAGATTCGTGAATAACCGCTTTGGTCGACGAGTTATAATAGCTAATATCAGCTCCTTTTACACCGCAGACAACATAACCAATTGTATTTGGACTCGTAGCAACGGCTACGGTTGACGAGATCACGATATTATTTACGGATGGAATTAGCGCTTTAAGCTGCGTAAGCGTTGGATATACACCCCGATTGTTGGCCGCGTAATTATCAGCATACATCGAAACCGTCGAAGCGTTAGTCGATGTTAGCGTCGATGATGTTTTCGTTGTCAAACCTGAAACTGAACCTTGAAGCAACGCTTCAATATCAGTCTTAAGCTGCGATAGCGTCACCGATGACTGTGGAGTTGAAATCTGGACAGGTTGATTGAAAGTTGGCGCAATCGTTAAAGCAATCGTTGTACCATCGCTGGCGCTATCATTAAAGTTAACTTTAGTTATCTGGTGCGACCAGCTGTTAACCCATAACTCAAATGTTGAATTATTTGTATCTGTTAAGCTAGCTGCAATTGCGCTACTATCAATTGTAAACGTACTGTCGCAAGCGTGTAATGCGGTATAAATCTTGGTTGTTTTCAAACTTTCTAGGAAAGCTTTTAAGGCTACCTGATCGGTCTTTATGCTATAGCCGTAGCTGCCATCTTTGACACCAAGCGACTTATCGATATTAATAAATGAATTATTTTTATAACGGTCGGTTAATTCGGAAATGGCAGCTTTATCATTTTGAAATTTAGTCATAGCATCATTGGTACATGTTGTCGCCGTCGCGGTTGTCGCACTGACGTCTTTTAGGTCACTGCTTGAAACTTTAATCCAATTACCGTCAATTTTACTTACAAGCTGATTGATTGCAGTTGATTGCGACGAACTAGCGAATGAGTCTATAAGGTCCTTAAAGTCAGCCACCAAAGCAGTCAACTTCCCGACTTTTAGGTAATAATCGCCGGCTGAATCAACAAGCACGCTACCATTAAGTGCAATTGATTTACCAGATGTATTTACATCAATCGTCGTATCAACACTGCCAGTCGCACCTGTTTGCTTAGCATTCAAACCAATAACTGCTTTCGTACCATTGCTATCAATGTTCATCGTACCAGCATAAGTTGAGGACTTAGCAGTAACGGCATTCATAAGTGCATCGGTCACGACCTTATTAGGATTTTGGTACCACAAACCATAAACCAACGAACCACCACCAACTAGCACAGCAAGAACAACTGCAAGTATTAAAACAATTAGCAGAGTTTTTTTATTTTTTCTAGTATCAACCAACGTACTGGTTGATGTTACTTGAGATTCTAGTGGAGACACGGGAGTCGTAACCGCTTCCATCGGTGCTTCAAACCCAGATGGTTTATTGTCTGTTGGAATAACAGGTTGTTCATCGTGCATTAAACTATTAGTCGACTCCTGTTCAGTCGAAGTCGGCTCAAAAGTATCGGTGCCGGTTGATGGCTCAACATACTCATCGGTTATATTATTGTCTTGCGGTTCGTCGGGCATACTAGCTCCTTGCTGAAAGCATAAAATTCTTGCCTTAAGCTTAACATAAGCATCATACATTCGACAATTATAAACTATGTGAAACGTCTAAAATTTTGTGAAAAAGTCGCGCTTAATCTTTAACCAAGACTGTGATTGACGTACCAACCGTCCTTCTTCTTCGGTGGAATGTAAAACAACTTTAACGGCTTCTTCAAGGTAGATATTACCTTGTGAACCTTTAAATAGTATAGCCGCACCCTTGTCGAGTACGCTATGAACGAAGGCTCCGGCTTCAAGTGCATTTTTAAATGATTTCACCTGACAGCCTTGTTGACGCGCCGCTGGAGCCAAATATTTTTCCGCTTCACTGCCAACAGTCACTAGCCATGCTAGTTGGTTCGGATCGCAAAGTAGACCAAGCGTTTGATGCTCAACCATCGATGAGGTTCCCAGCTCGTTCATATCACCCAGTACTGCGATTTTTTGCGAGACTGGCAAGCTATATAAAGTCGTAAGCGCCGAACTGGCGGCAAGTGGGCTAGAGTTGTAAGTATCATCGATAATAACGGCATCTTCAACACCGCGCAGTAAATTCATGCGCCCTGACACCGCCCTAATTTTATTCATACCCTTGGTAATTTCAGTCGAATTCATGCCTAATTTTACAGCGACCGCTCCAGCACCAACGGCAGCGCGAATACTTTGTTCGCCTAAAAGCATCAATTTAACTTCAGATGGCTCATCCCAGTCTTTTGCTATAAATTTACCCTTATAACCATCTTTGATTGAAAAATCATCCTCTTCAAAATAGTATTCGGCCGAACCACCAGTTCCATAAGTACTAATATTAGAATTGGTTAACAAATTAGCGTAGCGACCCGGGATATCATCACGATTAATAATAGCCGCTTGGCTAAAGTTAGCCGCTGCCAATTCCTCCTGGGCGACTATATCTATATTGCCGAAAAATTCCATATGCTCTGGTGAGACAGCCGTTATAACGGCGATGTCAGGCTTTAAATAAGTGCCAGCGTGTGGAATCTGACCGATGCGATCGCTCCCAACCTCTTGAATCACTACGTCAACATCAGCAGGCTGACGAATACGTAGCCGGGCTGCCTTAAAGACAGCCAACCACGCAAACATGCTTTTAAGATTCTCGGGGTATTCAATACCTAAAATCGCCAAAGGCGCACTCAGTTCGGCGTTGTGGTTACCCTCATGCACACGGACTCGGAACCGCTCCGCGAGAACCGTACCGATTGCTAGTTTAGTAGTAGTTTTACCGACGCTACCAACAACAATGATTAGTTTTACTTCAGGATGAGCCTTAAAGTACGCTTTAACATAATTTTCGAGCTTTTTCTGGATAAACTTTTTAAACATAATTAATAACCATCATAAACGATTTTGGTTGTTTGAACTAGTCAACAGACTATCGTTTAGTACTGAAGTTACCAAAAAGCCTATACAAAGGGCAAAAACCGGTTGCTGCTGTAATTAACAAAATAGCGCCGACGACTTCAAGTATTACGCCAAAAACACTATCGAAAAAGTAAGAAAAGCCAAGAATTACAAGGATAATGCCAATAACGGCCCTAATTACACGGTCTGTTGTATTTTCGTTCTGTTGAATACTCATACTTCCCCCTTAATTTATAATTTTATTATACTCGTTTTAAGATAAATTATCGCGCTACTCTAAAACCAACCACAGAATTGGTGTCGCCACTCGAGTCGAATAAATCAAGCGTAAATATTCCAGCGCCAACACCATCACCATACGATCCGCTTCTTAAATATGCATGAGTTGATGTTTCACCTTTATTACTAAATAGTTGACCTAGTCCTTGCGCACCACCCCAAACACCAGCACCAGATGCGGCAGTACTAGGTAAAACACTACTTGATAATCCGCCTAGTAAAAGTGAGCCGTTATTCCACTCTTTCCAAGAATACGAACTTTCTCCAGAAAATCCTGGCTGTAATCCTGCGCCTATTACACTACTTGTCCATTCCCAGGCATTGCCAGTAAAATCCCAAATCACTTCACCGTTAGTCAAACTTAGAGTTCGTCTTTGGTTGGATGGGCTACTATTGCCAGTTCCAAAGTAGCCATTTGAGTCATTGCTATCAGCCGCCAATGTATTTGATGGGGTATTATCATTGTGCCCTGAATATATAAAACCAGACCCCACCGACCCTCCGCTCCAATTAGTCGAAACCGACATGATATTTTGAGCAATTGTTAACCATTCAGATTCGGAAATTAAATGACAGCCGGTACAGCCAGCCACATTTTGACTAAAGTTAATTGCGTCAACCTGCGATATACTCGTCCAAGGTGTACCACTAGCCTGCGAAATCGGCACCGTGCTACTCGATTGCTTCGCCTCGTACTTCATAACACAAAAATTAGAAGTGCCGTAAGTCGTACTGCCCGGAACAACAATAAAGCCGCTCGGACAGGTAGTGCCGTTTGGCAAAACACCAGAGCAGCTGCCAAGAGTTGGCGTAGTATCATTATTTATACGGTAGCTCAAACTATTATTCGTAGCTGTGAGGCAAAAAGTTTGCGCACCTGGCGTATTACTTATCTGAAAGGCAGTATAAGTCGTACCTGGGCTTGGCGTGAGGCAGATCGTACCAGCTGCTGGCGAGGCGCTACAATCATTGGCGGTCGGATAAGCACTGTTATCGACTTGATATAATCTTAATTTTTTTGAGGCAGACTCAAGATCCGATTGTAATGAAGCTGCAATTGCCCTTTGCTGGACACCGTTATAGGCCACAATTGTAACCGCAGCCAAAATCCCAATGACCACAATAACGATCAAAAGCTCTACTATCGTAAAACCTGATTTTTTATGACGGATTCTACGCATACCCAAAGTAAGTATGTAGCATAAGTATAATGACGTCAATTTAATAATTTCTTGTGGTGGAGCTACAGGGACTCAAACCCTGGACCTCTTCCATGCCATGGAAGCGCTCTAATCAACTGAGCTACAGCCCCGTACGACTTGCGATTATATCAAACACTCGCTCCTGATAACAAGAGCGAGTGTTTTTTGCTGTTGCGCGCCCACCCGGGGCACGTTTTTGTTGATCCATGTTTGTTTTGATCGGTGCAAAGGTTACCCCTTTGGCGCACCAGCTCGTTTATTATTATTGACCATCGACACAGATAACACAAGCACTTTTCGTGACTTGTAGCACATAACACTAGTATTTTTATACGGACTATGCTTAAATGAGGGAGTTCAGAAGCACACGCGTATTTAGGCAAAAGGCGGGCGCTTACCACTTAGGTAAACTCTCTTCTTCGCACAACAATCGCAGAAGCGGTCGGTCTGACGATAATATTTAGAATCAGATAAGAAGAAAAGAGTACCACATTATGGCACAACAAAATCTATTTATCGGTAGCCTTGCATACGCAACTACTGATGACACACTAAAAGCTTTTTTTGAGCAAATTGGTGAAGTTGAGAGCGCACGAGTAATCACTGACCGCGACAGCGGCCGTTCAAAGGGCTTCGGCTTTGTTGAATTCAAAAACGATGCAGATAACCAAAAAGCTGTTGACAGCCTTGATGGTAAAGAGCTTGATGGCCGCGCAATTAGCGTTGGTCTAGCACGTCCAAAAGAAGATCGTCCAAAACGCGACTTCGGTGGCAACGGCGGCGGTAACGACCGCGGCGGTAACGGTTCATTCCGTCAACGCA
>JAJXYZ010000054.1 GCA_021780305.1 bacterium
ACCATGCTTTGAGCACAATAACGGATTCTCAATATTAATTCCTAAATACCGCTAATTATCTTGGATACGTTGTTCCTATGCACAAGCTAAACGAGGTAAGACATAAGGGGGTTTAAGGGGTTTAAGGACGGACCTTCTAAGGTTGGTATTTATGGTATAACTATAGTTATCATGCCTAGCCGCAATATACTCAAGATCGATATAGACAACAGCTATTATCATGTCTATGCCAGGGGGCATGGAAAACAAAAGATATTCCGCGATGCAGAAGACTTCGAAATGTTTATTAGTCTTTTTGGACGGTATTTGTCCAAACATGCCGTAAGTGATCGATATGGTAAGCCATATCCGCATCTGCGAGGAAAGGTATCGCTACTATGTTATGCCCTTATGAGTAATCACTTTCACATACTGCTTTATCAGGAAGTTGAAGGCTCTATGAGCCATCTGATGCGCGGGATTATGACAAGTTACAGCGGGTATTTTAATAAAAAATACGGCTTGTCTGGTGCGTTATTTGAGAGCCGCTACAAGGCATCACGAATATCATCAGACCCATATTTAATGCATATTAGCAGATATATTCACCTGAATCCAAAAAATTGGATGGCATACCCGCACTCAAGCGTTCATGCATATTTTATGGGTCCTCCTGAATGGCTTGAGCCGGCTCGTATTATTGAATTATTCTCGTCGCTGCCGGCCTATGCTGATTTCTTGAATGATTACGCTGGTTACAAGGAGTCGCTCGAAGATATCAAGGACGAACTCGCCAATCAGCAACAATGGCCAAATTAAGATTCCAGCGGCGCGGCTAGATTCTTAATTGGTGCGGGTGAAGAGACTCTAAACTCCCGGCACCTGTAGGCGCGGGAGTCGGCTCTCGACTATTTTATTATTTTGAAGAGGTCGAGAATTAAGACAGTTACAACATACCAATATAAAAACCCACACAAGGTGGGTGTTTATATTGGTGCGGGTGAAGAGACTCTAACTCTCGACCTCTTCCTTGGCAAGGAAGCGCTCTAAACAACTGAGCTACACCCGCGTACCTGGAAAAATTATAGGGAATAACGGGGTAAATTGCAAGGGCTAGGGCGCCTCCCATCAGGCGGTCGCTGCGCTTCCTATATCCGCTCGGTTGCAAAGATGAGCAAGCTAATCTTTGCCGCCTGTCGCTTCATGTACTGGGGACTATTTTTGCTTCGCAAAAAGCCCTCAATTCAGGTCTGGAAAAATCACGGCAAATAAAAAATCTAATCGCTTGGATTAGATTTTTTATTTGGTGGCTCCTCCCAGACTTGAACTGGGGACACAAGGCTCTTCAAGCCTCTGCTCTACCAACTGAGCTAAAGAGCCGTATTGGTACATTTTGCTATTAGCGACTAGTTGTATCCGTTAAGACACATCGGCGCCTCTGCTCTACAATTATCACTTGTGACCCTTCGGGTCAACGAGCTATAGAACCAAATTGGTGCAACTTTGCCGTTTATAGCTCTATTATTTTACTAGAGTTGCACCAATTCAACAAGTTGTTTACTTGTTGAGCAATTTACTAACAGTTTCGGTTAATTCAGCCGGTAATACAAATAGTGTCTTTTGGCTTGGTTCAACCGCAATTTTTTCAAGAGTTTGTAACGTACGGATACTAATTCCGCCTGCTGCCTTCGATAAAATGCCCGCTGCGGCTGCTACAGCGGTTGCAGCGGCCTTCTCACCTTCAGCAGTAATAATGACTGCCCGGCGTTCACGCTCGGCCTCAGCCTGTTTAGCCATAGCCCGTTTCATATCCTGTGGAAGCTCAATATTCTGGATTTTGACACTTTCGACGTCGATTCCCCATTTTTCGGTCTGAACATCAACAATTTCTTTAATCTGCGCACTAACCTCATCACGTTTGCCAAGCAGTGAGTCAAGCTCAACATTACCAGTGACATCACGTAGAGCTGCCTGAGCAAACTGGCTGCTAGCATAAATGTAGTTAGAAACTTCCAATACAGCCCTTTCAGCGTCTTTAACCTTGAAATAGACGACCGCATCAACATTGACCGTCACATTATCCTTGGTAATCACCTCTTGTTTTGGAATATCGATCGTATTAGTTCGAATATCGACACGGACCATACGTTGAAAAACCGGCACAATAATTTGTAGTCCTGGTTGACGCATGCCTGTAAACTTACCGAGCGTCAGAACGACACCACGCTCATACTGATTAACCACTTTTAGGCCACTCAGAATAAAAATTACGATAACGATGATTAAGTAGTACAGCACAATGCGCCTCCTTTAGTTGTAGTTCTATTATATCACTACTGAGCTAAATCAATTAAGCGCTCAATCAGTTGGCCGTAAGCTAGCCCGCTGGCTTGCCATAATTTTGGATACATACTGATGTTGGTAAATCCTGGAATCGTATTAACCTCGTTAGCGTAAAGCGAGCCATCCTCTGCCAAGAAAAAATCAACCCGAGCAAGACCGCCACAGCCCAATATTTCATAGATGTTTGCGGCCGTGTTTTTAACGATGAGTGCTGTTGCCTCATCAAGCGGCGCGGGAACTAAAGTTTGCGAAGCAGAGTTGCTGGCATATTTATCATCATAACTATAAAAATCATCGCCAGGTAGAATCTCACCGACCACACTCGCTTCGTGATCTGGTGGATTACCCAGCATAGCCACTTCGAGTTCACGACCAGTAATGCCTTTTTCGATTAAAACAACTTCGTCGTGACGATGAGCCTCAGCCAAAGCATCAGGTAATTCGATGGCGCTGCGAACCTTACTGACACCCACTGAGCTGCCGGCGCGGGCAGGTTTAATAAAGATCGGACTACCGAGCTGCTCAGTCAACACTTGAAAGTCAGGTACACGTGAGTCTTGGCGATGTACAACATAGGGTGCAACTAAAATATCATGAGCTTCTAAAATCTCCTTGGTAGCAAGCTTATCCATACAGATACTGCTAGATGTCATGTCACAGCCAACAATCGGAATATGAAGTAATTGGGCTAATCCCTGCACACTTCCATCTTCGCCATTTCGACCGTGTAAAATCGGCAAAATAACCTTTGGCTCAATCAGTTCATTGTCAGGCGTTGTCATAAACTTGCCTAAACCGAGCATAGGGATAAGACGTCGAGCCGTGTCCGTTATAATGTCCTCGACAATGTCATCCAACCGCCACCAAACGCCAGATTTGTCTATGTAGGCTAAAATCACCTCAAATTTGTCGTTATCCATGGCCGCGTAAACATTACGCGCTGATGATACAGAAACTTCATGTTCAGACGATTCACCACCGAATACTAGCAATATTCTTGTTCGATTCATATTATTGGTCTAGCATACAGGGTATAATAGAAGGATGCAACGAGTGCCCCTTGCGGAGAGAATGCGCCCAAACACCTTAGATGAAGTTATCGGACAAACCCACTTACTAGGTGACGGTGAAATATTGCGCCAGATTGTAAAAAATCAAGAACCGGTCAGTTTGATACTTTGGGGGCCGCCTGGAAGTGGCAAAACCACCTTGGCGCGGATTATTGCCGGTGAAGTAAAAGCTGAATTTATCGAGCTATCAGCCGTTACTAGCGGCAAAAAAGATGTCGAAAAAGTCATCGAACACGCTCGTCAAAACTGGAACTTACAACTTCGAACAATTTTGTTTGTAGACGAGATTCACCGATTTAATAAAGCTCAGCAAGATGCCTTCTTACCACATGTCGAGTCTGGTTTAATTACTCTAATCGGCGCGACGACCGAAAACCCAAGTTTTGAGATTATCAATCCGCTACTTTCGCGCAGTCGAGTTTTAGTACTTGAGCCCCTCAAAAAAGATGAAATTATAAAGATTCTTAAACACGCGCTTAAGATTGAAAAAGCAACCAAATTAGTAACGCCAGCCGCCCTTGATTACCTAGCAGAACTGTCGGGCGGCGATGCCCGCGTTGCACTCGGTAACTTGGAATTAGCGCTCAGTATGAAGGAAAAAGTCACACCCGAAATCGTTAAAGTCGCTGCTCAAAAGCGCGTGCCGGGCTATGACAAAAAGGGCGAAATGCACTACAACGTCATTAGCGCTTTTATTAAAAGTATGCGCGGCAGCGATGTCGACGCGACTCTTTATTACCTGGCACGGATGATTGATGCTGGCGAAGACGCTAAGTTTATTGCTCGTCGGATGGTTATTTTTGCCAGTGAAGATATTGGTCTAGCCGGCAACGGTGCACTTGGACTTGCGCTAAATGCGTTCCAGGCAGTCGAGAGAATCGGCATGCCCGAATCAAGTTATATTCTATTTCACGTGGCAGCCGCACTGGCTAAAAGCGCTAAATCCCGCACAAGTACCGATTTAATGTACACCGCTCAAGCCTTAGCTAAAAAATACCCCGATGCCCAAGTACCAATCCACCTGCGCAACGCGCCAACCAAGCTAATGAAGGACATTGGCTATGGTAAAGGTTATGAGTGGCAAGCAAATTTTAAGCATGACAAAGGATTCTTGCCTGAAGAGATTACAAATAATCAATAGTTAGCATACATTTTGACATAACCAGCAAATACTTTATAATTTGCCCGCAAGGTGTATACTACAAAGGAATTGAGGTTCACGTGATAACATTTGTTCCTAAAACACACTCTATTAAAAAGATTGTTCTAGTCGGCGACTACCCGCCAAGACAATGTGGCATTGCAACATTTAATGGTGATATGTATCTTAACCTGCGGCTGCTACTGCCTCACGCCGATATTTCAGTCTGCGCCATTAACGAAAGTAGCGAAGAATTCAATTATTCATCTGAGGTCAAAATTGAAGTTGACAAAGAAGACCCAAAATCATACCAACATGCGGCAAAGCTTATTAATCAGCACGCCGATGATACGATTGTAATCGTCCAGTTTGAATATGGTATTTATGGCGGTCAGCAAGGTACCCTTCTAGCCGATTTCTTGGATACACTTAAGAGTCCTGTTATCACGACATTTCATACGATCCTTGATAACCCACAACCCAACATGCGTAACGTCACTGAGCGCATTATAACCAGCAGTAGCCAAATAATTACCTTAACCGATCAATCCCGTAATCTATTTATTGAAACATACCCATCAGCAAAGGATAAAACCACGACGATTGTCCACGGGATTCATCCCGTCAACTACCGATTATCGAGTGAAGTAAAACCACAGTTTGGCCTAGAAGGACGAGACGTAATGTTGACTTTTG
>JAJXYZ010000025.1 GCA_021780305.1 bacterium
TTTAATAGCTGCTTTGCGATCGTCATACGACCAGTCTGATTTTGCACAGTACTCACCGTATGTTTAGTAAATAGCCAACGCTGCTGGTGTATAATAACTTAGTTACTGGTTTATATAAGCGCGAGTGGCGGAATGGTAGACGCGCTAGCTTCAGGTGCTAGTGTCCCTCGGGACGTGGAAGTTCGAGTCTTCTCTCGCGTACCAAAGTAAAAAAGCTATCGATGAGACGGCTTTTTTACTTTTTAATTGATATACTTATGAATATATGACCGATGATAATGATAAATCTGTCGATTTTGCTAGTGAATTAGAACGTAAAAATACGACAACAAAAACAGCAATAAGACCTCATGGGCTATCGATTATTTTTCGTTTTGCGAGGAAATATTGGTTAGCGCTACTGATTATTATCGCGACTATTAGCGCTATAGTTGTGGTGTTTTACTCGATTCCAGTTATCAGTATTAGTCAGACCAAAATTGTAAACCTAGGCGCGCCAGTCACACTTAAAGTTGGCGACATAGTATATCTTAAAGGCAAATCTGTCTCGGTTACAGTTGAGCATTTTACGGTTGACACTTGCCCTGTTAAAGGCCAATGTTTTGGTAGTAACGTTTCGGCAGTTGAGTATATGCTAACAATCGATGGTGTAAAGTACGCCACTGGCAGTTCCGTTTCGGCGGTCAACGCAAAATATCAGATACAAACTATCAGCTCAGACTACAAAACGTACGTAACGCTAAGGATTGTAAAAAACTAATGGTTGAACCAGAAGTCGGTGTCGGGCCACATCCTAAACCTTGGCCAATCGGCAATCAATACGATCCGGACTTATTGGAACATGGCGACAGGCGAAATGTGATTGATAGATATCGTTACTGGACGGTTGAAGCAATAAAAGCCGATCTAGATACATGTCGTCTCGATCTGCATATTGCGATTGAAAATTGGCAACACGACATGAATATTGGCACAATTGTACGTAATGCAAACGCCTTTAACTTAGCGGCTGTTCATATTATTGGTCGACGTCACTGGAATCGTCGGGGCGCAATGGTAACCGATCGGTATTTGACAATTGATCATTTTGCGACGGTAGCTGAATTTACTGAAGCGATGATAAGGGACAATCGCGAAATTATTGCTGTTGATAATTTACCTGGTTCAGTTTCGCTATCAAAAGCGACGTTACCAAAAAAAATTGTCCTGGTTTTTGGTGGCGAGGGTCCTGGTTTAAGTCCTGAAATGGTGGCTGCCAGTTCTAAAATGGTTGCCATCGAGCAATTTGGCAGCACCCGGTCGGTAAATGTTGGTGTGGCTTCTGGAATAATCCTTTATGAATGGATGAGACAGAATATTTTGACAAGTTAACATATGCTTGTCATAATAATGATATGGCAGAGTCTCCAAAAGCGTTTCCGCCAGCCGAAGGTTCCGGTGAACGGCCGGGATTAGGGGTGCGTGCGCGTTATGGAGTAACTCTTGAGGCAAGTGAAGATTTAGAAGCACTAGTGTTACGATTTATTAGGCCGGAAGCCGTTAGGCGTTTAGTTGGCCGCCAAGCGCTTCGATTTGGCATCGCCGATCACCAAGTCGAGGTGTTGCGAAATGATAGGAAAAGTGCCTACGTCCTTGCAAAGATCAGTAGCTATATGCGTTCAACGGAAAAATACAAAAAGGATATCCAGTTCAGATTGCTCGAGGATGGCTTTATGTATAACCAAGTACTAGATCATAAAGGCGCTATTACTGGCCTTAGTTTTCAGGTGGCAACATCACCGATGATGCGCGGCGATATTATGCGTCCGCCGTTTTTTGATGATGATATTGACCGAGATACATTATTAGCTAGTATTGTATTTCCAAGTGAATTTGTTGTCCCGAATGCCAATAAACAGGCAGAAGAGGTGAATGCGATAATGCACAGACCACATCCAAGTGCGGGAAATAAACTGGCTGATTTTTCATTTAGCTTATCTAAGCTGAAAGTGACAGAGCGTGTTATGTCGCCGGAATCGATTTTACACGTCGTTCGACCTAGTGATGAAACTTAACACTTCTCGTAATCTTGTGTTTTGGTGATAATAATGAGACAATTACCCCATAATGAGTGCACTATCATCACAACCATATAAAGGAACGCGCGATTACTATCCCGAAGATAAGCGGGTTCAAAATTATATCTTTAAAGTTTGGCAAACTGTGGCTGAACGATATGGCTATGAAGAATATGGTGCGCCGGTCCTGGAGCCTCTCGATATTTACTTAGCTAAAAGTGGCCAAGAGTTGGCTGGTGAGCAAACCTATACTTTTACAGATAGGGGTGGTCGCATCGTGGCAATTCGACCTGAAATGACACCAAGTATTAGTCGAATGGTTGCGGCTAGGCGCCAAGAACTGCCATATCCTGCCAGGTTATATTCGATTGCGAACTTTATGCGCTATGAACGACCACAAAGAGGTCGCGAACGCGAGTTTTGGCAATTTAACGTTGATATTTTTGGGGTTGATGACATTACGGCCGAGGCTGAAATTATCACAATGGCCGATGCGGTCATGAAAGCGTTTAACGCTAAGCCCGAAGACTATGTTATTAAGATTAATAATCGCAAACTAATTAATTTTATGATGGCTCAGTATTTGGGGTTAGACGTGATTGGTGCTCAGTTGATGGTCAAATTGTTCGATCGAAAAAACAAAATATCGGAAAGCGACTTTATAGATCAGGCGCGTGAGATTTTATCCGAAGATGCAGATGATGGCGTTAAAAAAATTAATGTATTGATGAGCGCCAAGACAATGGCTGATTTACCTGAAGAAATTCGAAATAGCAGCTCGGTGACCGATGTTCAAGAGCTATTTACTCAGCTTGAGCGTGCTGGTGTTAAAAGTGCGGTTTTTGACATTACATTGATGCGTGGCCTTGATTATTACACTGGTACAGTTTTTGAAGTTTATGATACTCGACCAGAAAATACGCGATCACTATTTGGTGGTGGTCGTTACGACGGTTTAGTCGGGCTGTTTGGCGCTGAGCCAATATCAGCTGTCGGTATGGCACCGGGTGGTACGGCAATGGAAAACTTCCTTGATGTTCATGGTCTTATTCCCGAACTTAAGTCTAAAACTGAGGTCTACGTGATTTCGCTTGGTGATACCAAACGAAGTGCAAGCAAAATTGCCTCCGAATTACGTGACCAGGGTATTAATGTTGAACTAGATATTACTGATCGAAAGCTTGATCGTCAGCTTAAAACAGCGATTAAAAAGAAGATTCCGTACCTATTATTTATTGGTGAAGAGGAAGTAAAAACCGAGACCTATACTCTAAAAGATACGGCCAGTACCAATGAGCAAAAAGTAAACTTTGCCGACCTTTTGACAGTTCTTAAATCAAAAAAATAGGTCCACCTAAAATTTTTGAATCCGTCAATCATCTGGTATACTCGGTTAAGTATGAATACCGCTATAAAACACCTGACAGATACAAAAGTTGAATTAACAATTAGCCTTGGTGCTAAAGAGTTGGCTGATGCCGAGCAAGTTGCCCTTTTAAAATTAGCGCGTGACATCAAAGTACCTGGTTTTCGAAAAGGTAAAGTACCACTAGCTGTGGCTGCTAAAAATGTCGATCCGGCAATGTTGCAACAACACACGATGGATAATGCCTTAAGTAAGGCCGTGGCTACGGCTTTTGTCGAAGAGAAGCTGCAGGCTCTTGATCGTCCAGCTGTCGAAGTTAAGAAATTTGTGCCAGGCGAGACCATGGAGTTTACCGCTGAAGTTGAGATTATTCCGAAGGTTGCTCTTGGTGACTACAAAAAGCTAAAGGCTGCAACCGAAAAAGTTTCCGTTACAGCGGCTGAGATTGACGTTGTTATTAATCGAATGCGCGAAGGTTTTGCTGATAAAAAAGACGTTAAGCGCGCCGCCAAAGATGGTGACGAAACAACGATTGATTTTATTGGTAAAAAAGATGGCGTGGCTTTTGATGGTGGTACTGCCACTGACTACGAACTAAAACTTGGCAGTAAGTCTTTTATTACCGGATTTGAAGAGGGGATTGTTGGTCATCAGCCAGGCGATACTTTTGATTTAGATCTTGAATTTCCAAAGGATTATCACGCAGCCGACCTAAAGGGTGCTAAAGTCACCTTTACAACAACCTTGAAATCAATTAAAGAAGCAAGTCTGCCCGAAGTTGATGATAAGTTTGCCGCCAAGGCTGGTCCGTTTAAATCGGTTGATGAACTAAAAGCTGATATTAAGCGCGAGCTAATCGACCAAAAGGAACGTGAAGCTAAGGAAAAGCTAAAAGACGACTTAGTTGCACAATTGATTGAAATCAGTAAAGTCCCAACTCCTGAAATTTTGGTTGACGATCAGGCAAAATCGATTGAGCAAGATTTTGAACGCAATTTGATGTATCAGGGTATGTCTTTGGACCAGTATCTGGAAGCTCAAAAGTTTACAGACAAGGACCAGTGGCTTGAAAAAGAAGTTAAGCCGACCGCCATTAAGCGTGTTAAGGCCGGGCTAGTTCTTGCTGAACTTAGTAAAGCTGAAAAAATTGAGGCTACAAATGAAGAGCTCGAAGCGCATGTTGCCTTGTATAAACAACAGTACGCCAATAATCCAGAAGCTTTAAAGCAATTTGAAGATCCTGAAGTTCGTCGCGATATTGCTAATCGACTTCTAACCGAAAAAACCGTCGATCGTTTGGTCGAACTTAACTCGAAGTAGACCCTAAAATTTAGGTTATAGAATTTAGCACTCACTTGCATGGAGTGCTAAATTTATATACAATAGATATATTGAAATGAAAGGGGCTTTATGACGAATCCGAAAAGCTATTTAGTGCCAACCGTGATTGAAAAAACTTATGAGGGTGAGCGTGCTTTTGATATTTATTCGCGACTTTTAAACGAACGAATTATCTTTTTAGGTGATGAAGTCAATGAGGCGACCGCTAGCATTGTGGTGGCGCAACTACTCCATCTAGCGTATGAAGATCCTAAGAAAGATATTAAGCTGTATATAAATAGTCCCGGCGGCAGTGTTTATGACGGGATGGCGATCTATGACACGATTCAGTATATAACTCCTGATGTTCAGACAATTGGTATTGGCCTGCAGGCTAG
>JAJXYZ010000038.1 GCA_021780305.1 bacterium
CAAACTTTCAGCTCTAGAGCTGAGCCAAATCGTAAAGCACCTAGAAGGTGAGTGGGGCGTAAGCGCCGCTGCACCTGCTGCTGCCGTTGCCGCTGCCCCAGCTGGCGAAGCTGCACCTGCTGCTGACGAAAAAACTGAGTTTACGGTTACTCTTAAAGAGGCCGGAAACCAAAAAGTTGCCGTTATCAAGGCTGTTAAAGAAATTACAGGTCTTGGTCTTGGTGAAGCAAAAGCTATCGTTGACGGCGCACCTGCACCTGTCAAAGAGAAAGCAAACAAAGAAGAAGCCGAAGCTGCCAAGAAATTGCTTGAAGAAGCTGGCGCAACTGTCGAGCTTAGCTAGTTACCAAACATTCGACCAATTTGAATCAATTCACAATTACCACCTGAAAGGGTGGTTTTTGTTAGGCAAAAACTACAACAATATTGCTTTGACCGCTTAAATTTATGTGGAAAAGTGGGTAATGAGTGATACTTTTGGCTGCAAAAGTGTCCAAAACTGCTGGGGTTCGATGAACTAACGCGCTAAAAACTAAACTAACCATTACTTAGTGGGCTGCGTAATCTCGCGCCTGACATATGCTGTCAGGGCTCAGGCAGTCCTCGCTTAGCTAGGTAATAGTTAGATTTAGTTTTTACGGTTAGTTCATATACCCCAGACCCCAGGGGCTACAGTAGTAGAGCCGCGCGCCTAACTACTACGAACAACCACTCTGCAGCCCGAGTGCGACAAGACGCCGAGGCTCTTGTTCGTACCCGGTGCGAAGCCCGGTTGGAGGAGTGGCTGGGTGAAAGCGGCGAGTGGAAGGCGAACATAAAAGTGGGTAATATTGACTTTTTTATAGTAAGTTGGTATATATAGGGGTGATAACTACAAAAATAGACAAGAGGAACTGCGAGAAATCATGTCTGAATTACCAGAAAAACAAGTTAAGCGACTACATGCGCTTATCCAAGAGGCCGAAACTAACTTAGCAGCTGCTAAAGAGCTACTAATTAGTATCATTGGCGAAGACGGCACGGTTCTAACACCAAAAACCAGCAAAGCCGAAGATGTCAGCGGTAAAATCGTTGAAGGTATATTTGATGGTCAAAAAATGGCCGGACCAGATGGTAAAGAATACCCAGTACCAGCTAACTACGCCAGCAAATCAAAATTAGTAGAAGGCGACATCCTGAAACTAACGATTGCCGACGACGGTAGCTTTATCTACAAGCAAATCGGTCCAACCGAACGTCGCCAAATTATCGGAACACTAGTGCAGCATGATGGTGCGTACTATGTTGAAGCGAACGGCCGTGAATACCGCATTTTACTTGCCAGTGTTACATACTTTAGAATTGCTGTTGGTGACCAAGTTACGATTATCGTTCCGGCCGATAACCCTGACGCCGAATGGGCCGCCGTTGAAGCTGCTTTGTAACAGATAAATTATAGATTAAAATAGCTTGCGAATCGCGAGCTATTTTAATTACAAATGAAAAAGCCCGATCGACTTTTTCAAGTGATCGGGCAGGGCGCTGAGAGGACCAAGGGCAAATATACCACAAGGCCCTCTCAGACAACCACGAACCATCATTCAGCTCTCGATGTCCCAGATGTCTGGTGAACACCATTCGGATATCCACAAATTTCTGAGAGCATCCCAGACCGCCAGTGTTAGCTGACGCTGACCGCTGACCCAGTTTTTCAGGTATGGCACATCTGTCCAGCCTGTACTGGTATGGACTTGCAGACCAGCCATACTTGGGTACGGCGAGCTAGAGCCATTCCAGCCGGACAGCCATTCCGGGAACTGCGCGGCGGCCATTAAGACCTCTATACCAGCAGGTCTTGAGCCGTCAATCTTCGATTGCGCTAGCGCAAACTTAGTAGCCTTACCCTGGTGGGCGACCGGGTTGAACTCGACCCAGTAGATACCTGGCCTATACTCAAGCCCCCGCACTAGTCGAAGGTCCTTCGACCCACTCCTCAGCTGCGGCATGCGGTACTTTGACATGCCTATTGGCGGATCGATAAAATCCCACCAAGCGTCGAAGGTTCGTCCAAGTCCGTTTAGGCCACGCTTTGAAGGCAAGAAGACGGTTAGGAGTAGTACGCCGGATTCGGTGCGAGGGTTGACAGTCGGCGCAGCTGGAATATCACTGGGCCGAAAACCAACAGCACCTTCGCCGTACTTTTCGAGGAACTTCTTGACTACTTCTACTTGGGATTCGACCGAACCCCACTGCGCCTGATTTCTAGGTGCGGTGGCGCTAGGTCTTTTGCCTGAAATAGCCTTCAGCCCGCGGGCAACTTCGTCAAACGAACGGTCGCCTTCAACCGCCGTACGAATAACCTCAGTTACCATGTCCAGCAGTTGTCCGCGTTGCGCGTCAGTAAGCCTGCGTCTCACAACAGTCCTTTTTACCGGTTTCAACCGATGATCTGCACCTTGCAGTCACGGCCTCATTCAATGAAGACGGCGCGCTGTACTAAAATTATTAGTAGGGGGCGCCATCTTCAACCGAGAGCTAAATTGTTAAGGTTCATATACTATTACACCATTAAAATACATATTTATCAATATATTGCAGCCGTTAAACAAAAGCGCTATAGTTAAAACATCACAAAGAGGTGAAAACAAACAGGTGCAATAAACAGGGGGAAATATGAATAAAATTAGCTTTAAGTATGGTGCTATTAATAGTGGTGTAGTGGACGTACTCGTCAATATAGCCCGCGTCTATAACAAGCTAAAATCTAAATCATTGGCTTAAAACACAACAATAATACAAACAAATT
The DNA here is from genome assembly GCA_021780305.1 of bacterium. Classification (GTDB taxonomy): domain Bacteria; phylum Patescibacteriota; class Saccharimonadia; order Saccharimonadales; family Saccharimonadaceae; genus UBA1547. The sequence goes on from JAJXYZ010000038.1 coordinate 2,786, forward strand.
AAGCGTATACTTAAAAAAGAAAATTGAGGGGAAAATCAACAATGTCCAAAGCATTGTATCGAAAATATCGTAGCAAATCGCTCGATGAAATTGTCGGCCAAAAACACGTCACCGACATTCTGGCGCGATCTATCGAGCAAGGTCGTATTTCACACGCCTATTTACTAACAGGCCCCAGGGGCGTTGGCAAGACCTCTATAGCACGAATTTTAGCTCATGCTATCAATAAATTGCCATACGATGAAGATAAAACCAACCTTGATATTATCGAAATTGACGCTGCTAGTAATAATGGCGTAGAAGATGTTCGTGATTTACGCGAAAAAGTCCAGATTGCGCCAGTTTCGGCAGCCAAAAAAATCTACATCATCGACGAGGTTCATATGCTGTCAAAGCCAGCCTTTAATGCTCTATTAAAAACACTAGAGGAGCCACCCGAGCACGTTGTTTTTATCCTGGCGACGACTGATGTTGATAAACTACCAGCTACAATTATCAGCCGAACGCAACGCTTTAGTTTTCGCGCAATCACCAAATCCGAAGCCGTTAATCACTTAAAACAAATTGCCAAAGCTGAAAAAATTATAATCGACGACGAAGCATTGGAGCTGATTGCCGAAAGAGGTGACGGTAGTATGCGCGACAGCATCAGCCTACTCGACCAACTAGCCAGCCTGTCTGGCGATAAGGAGCCGATTAACGTCTCTTTGATTGAAGCGTCAATTGGCTTAGCGCCTAGAACAACCGTTGAAAACCTACTGACAGCCGTCGAAAACCATGATATTGCGGGCATCGTCAGTCAACTCGACATCGCCTACGATCAAGGTGTTAATGGCGTAATTTTATCACAACAATTAACCAAGCGTGTCCGGGAGTTAATTGTCGAAAAGCCACAATTACTATCGCTGCTGGACAGCTTACTAGATGTCGCCAAAAGCTCGCAGCCAAACCTAAAATTGCTCAGCACACTTGGTTCTTATGCAGCGCCAAAAATAGCTACTACCAAAACCGTTGCCCTGTCGTCACCAGCTCTTGAAGTATCGGCCACGATTGCTGAATTGGAAAAACAAGCTACCCGCGCCAAGCCAAAAGTCGTAGTTAAGCCAATCGAAGCGGAGACAAGCGCCAATAAAACTGACGAAGCAAAAATCGAGCCAGCAGAATTTAACTGGGATAAATTAATCGAAAACACTCGCAAAAATTATGTCGCCATATTTAGTGTTTTGCAAAAATGTAATTATATATTAGAAGATAATCAGCTGACTCTTTATACTGGCAATAAATTTTACAAGAAAAAGCTCGATGATGTTCGATATAACTCGCTACTCCATAAAAGCCTGCAAGAGGTCGGAGTTTTTGGACTGGATATCCACACGATACCCACAGCCCCGCCGCCAAAAGATAGCCAAGCAGCCGCGGTAGCTGCTATTATGGGCGGAGGAGAAGAGGTCGCAGTCGAGGATAATGGCAACTAAAGAAGTTCCAGCCGGAAAGATACCACCACAAAACTTAGATGCCGAGAAGAGTTTACTTGGCGCTGTTTTGATTGATGAGGAAACTTTAGCTGATATCTCCGAGCATGTCACCCAAAAAGACTTTTACGAGAAACGCCACGCTATTATTTATGCCGCCATGATGCGTCTATATGAACGACATAAGCCAGTTGATTTATTGACGCTAACCGAGGAGCTAAAGCGTAAAAAAGAAGTTGAAATTATTGGCGGATCAGCCTATTTAACCGACCTGACAAATTACGTACCTACCTCGGCTCACGCTGAAGCTTACGCCGAACTCGTTGCCCAAAAAGCCGTAAGGCGACGCTTAATCAAAGCTAGCGGCGAAATATCCGAGCTTGGCTACGACGAGGATACTACCACACAGGAATTACTGGAAAAGGCTGAAGCCGAATTATTTTCAGTTAGCGACCAATCTCTCAAGCAAGACCTAGTAAGCATAGAAAGCATTCTAACAGAGAGCTTTGATCGCATGGAAGAGCTGCACCGCAATAAGGGCACTCTGCGTGGCGTCCGAACTGGCTACCGCGACCTCGATAACATGACAGCTGGTTTACAGCGTAGCGACCTAATTATTTTGGCTGCTCGACCTGCCATGGGTAAAACTACCTTAGTCACAAACCTAGCCTATAACGTCGCGACGGTCGCTAAACAACCAGTTCTATTTTTTAGTCTCGAGATGAGTAAAGAGCAATTGGTTGACCGTATGCTGGCTGATGCCTCGGGAGTTGATGCCTGGAATATTCGAACCGGTAATTTGTCTGACGATGACTTCAGTAAACTATCCGAAGCGATGGGTGAGATGGCCGAAGCTCCAATCTTTATCGATGACACGCCAGGCCTAAGTGTCCTTGAAATGCGTACCAAAGCTCGCCGCGCAGCACACGAACAACCACTTGGGTTAATCATCATTGACTACTTACAGCTGATGCAAGGTAGCGGCCGCAGTGACGGCAACCGCGTCCAAGAGGTAAGTGAGATTAGCCGTGGGCTGAAGTTGATTGCCCGTGAGCTTAACGTACCAGTTATTGCACTGAGCCAGCTATCCCGTTCTGTTGAATCACGCAGCCCACAGATTCCTCAACTAGCCGACCTTCGCGAATCTGGCTCTATCGAGCAAGATGCCGACATTGTCATGTTTATTTACCGCGAAGCTTACTATAATCCAGAAACCGAGCGAGAGAATATTACCGATCTTATTATTGCAAAGCACCGTAACGGACCAACCGGCCGAATAGAGCTCTACTTCCACCCAGAACGACTCCGTTTCATGTCGCTGGACCATAAACACGATAACTAGTCGTGGTATAATCAATCTAATATATGGGTATTGATGTTACATCATTTTACTTCTATCGTTGGCGCTACCAAATAGGCTATGCGATTATCGGCCTTTTTCTAGTCGGCATGCTTGTTTTTGCCGGTCTTTATACGCCAGGTGGCATATCGAATAACGAGGTCAACACCGTCGTTAAAAGTGCCAACCTTTCGCTTGATAATATCGATAATTACGCAGTCACCAATCTGCCGTTCCATCTTTTGCAACGAGCCAGTTTGCATCTATTTGGGGTGAGTAATCTAAGTATCAAGCTACCGTCACTAATACTGGCGGCTGCCTCAGCTGTCTTTTTAGTTCTACTACTGGGACGATGGTTTAAGCGCAATATTGCATTACTAGGATCAATTATTGCCGTGACGACTGGACAGTTTTTGTTTGTTGCTCAAAGTGGTACAGCCGATATCTTGTATATATTTTGGCCGGTCAGCCTGCTCCTTTTAGGAACCTTAATAGCCAGACGCGAACGGCCGCGGACGCTTTGGAAGATATTCTTCTTTATAACAATCTCGTTGAGTCTTTATACACCATTAAGCGTCTACGCTATCGTCGCGCTTGCTTTATCGGCTATTGTACACCCGCATCTACGCTATATTATTCGACAGCTTTCAAAAATACGCTTACTGCTTGGCTTTATAATTGGAGCCTTGGCGCTAATACCTCTGTTATACGGTATTGTAAGATCACCTCAAACCGCTTTAACAATACTCGGTGTTCCGACCCACTGGCCAAATCTTGCCGCCAATATGCCGATGCTTTGGCAACAATACTTTGGTTTTGCTACGCCCAGCACGACACTCCTAATGACGCCTGTCTTCGGTCTCGGCTCAATGCTTCTGATTGCATTTGGCGTCTACCGACTTATAAAGACAGCGGGTGACGCCCAGAGCTATCTAATTATTATTTGGCTCGTATGTCTAATACCAATTGTTATCATTAGTCCGCTTTTTACGAGCGTAACTTTCTTGCCATTTGTACTATTATTATGTATTGGTTTAGAAAGGTTACTTGGCAATTGGTATGGCATTTTTCCACGCAATCCTTACGCCCGATTTGTTGGATTGATACCACTAGTAATTTTAGTTGGCGCTTTGGTATTTTCCGGGTTAGAACGTTATAGCTACGGCTATCATTACGACCCAAATACAGTAGCAAATTTTTCATACGATTTAGCGATTTTACCAAAAGATACTGCAAACTTAGTAGTCACACCAGGTCAATTGCCATTTTATCGGGTCGTTGCTAAATATAATCATAATATCCACGTTGGGCTTCAGCCAAGTACAGCTACTTTCGCCACTACTCACGATGCCAAAAGGGATTATGCCGGCTATCAAATTAGTCGGATCGTGACTTCCGGCGCCACTAACGGAGCCGATCGTTTTTATCTCTACAAAAAGACCACACACTAAAGTATAATGAATGTAATACTATTCCAGAGGGAGCAATTATATGGCATTTGATCAAATGAAGATGATAAACCAACTGCGCAAGGCCCAAAATGACCTTAAAAAAGAAATTATCGAGGTTGAAGCCGGTGAAGGTGCCGTTGTTATTCAAGTAACTGGTGAGCTAAAGCTAAAAAGCGTCAAAATCGACCCGAAGCAAGTTGATCTTGAGGATATTGAAGAGCTCGAGCACTGGATTGAAATCGCCGTTCGCGACGGTTTAGCCAAGGCGCAAGAAGTTGCTGCTGAAAAAATGAAACCATTAATGGGCAATCTTGGCAACCTTGGAATTTAAGGTTTAGGAGATTATTTTGGCACAACTTTTACCATCAGCCTTGGTTGAGGCTATCGACGAGCTAGGTAGATTACCTGGTGTTGGTGCTCGAACCGCTGAACGCTACGCGTCTTTTTTGTTGCGCGCCGATCCACATGTTAGCGAAAAACTCGCCAATGCGATGCTTAAACTACACACTGATGTTAAAAGTTGCCCGGTAACTTTCGCTTTAATCGACGCCGACGAAGCAGTATCTAGCCTGTATAGCGATGCCGATCGCAACAAAAAGTTAATTGCCGTCGTCGAAGAACCGCTTGATATTGTCTCACTGGAACGAACTGGTCAATTTAACGGCACATACCACGTGCTTGGTGGGGCAATAAGCCCAATTGACGGTGTTGGCCCAGAACAGCTTCATATACCTGAACTACTAAAACGATTGGTTAGCGATGAGGTTGAAGAGGTGATTATCGCCACCAACGCCAGCGTAGAAGGCGAATCAACCGCACTTTATCTGCAGCGCCATATTCTTGATGCCGGCATCACCGTCAAACTTACTCGCTTAGCTCGCGGCATTCCGGTTGGCGTCGACCTTGAGTATGCCGATCAAATCACACTGACGCATGCCCTCGAAGGACGTCGCATTCTGTAATTGTTGCATTTATAATCTGTTATACTAAAAACAATGTTTGAATCTGCAAAACAACTCATCGATGATGCTAAAAAAATTCTCGTCATCCAAGCCGAAAACCCTGATGGCGACTCACTTGGTAGCGCCCTCGCCCTAGAAGAGATCTTGGGCGATCTTGGTAAAAAAGTAACTTTATACTGTGATGTTGATATACCAAAATACTTGCGTTACATCAGCGGCTGGGACCGTGTCACTCAAGATTTTGATACATCGGCTGATCTAGCGATTATTGTCGACACTTCAAGTGATACATTGATCGGTAAAGCTCTAATCATTCCCGGGGCACGTCATTTTCTCGAAAATCACCCCGTTCTAGTTATTGACCATCATATCGAAACAGCTTCAACACTAAGTTTTGAGCACACTATGGTGCTTGAAGAAGCCGTTTCATCCAGCCAGGTTATCTTTAAACTAGCAACCGCCTGTGACTGGCCAATTAACCAGCAAGCCGCCGAAAATATGCTAGCAGCGTTATTATCCGATAGTCTTGGTCTTAGTACCCAAAATGTCGGGGCTGAAGCCTTTTTAACAGCCAGCAAGCTAGCCGAACTTGGTGCCTCTCCGGCCACAATCGAAGAGCGCCGTCGTGAATATATGAAAAAATCGGCTGATATCCTGAAATACAAAGGAATCCTTATTGAGCGAATTGAATATTTTCTGGACGGTAAATTAGCCGTAATTCGCATTCCCTGGGAAGAAATTCAGCAATATAGCGACCAGTATAACCCGAGCGTCCTAGTACTCGACGAAATGCGCCTGGTTGAAGGTGTTGAGCTTGGCGTTGCGATTAAGACATACCCTGACGGAAAATTAACCGGAAAGCTCCGCAGCAACAAACCAATCTCAGCAGCTGTCGCTGGCTTCTTCGGCGGCGGTGGACATCCTTATGCTGCCGGCTTTAGAATATATGAATCGATTGAGACAATTTTACCCGAATTACTTGAGGCGACACAAAAAGCTTTAAAGGATATAGAAAATGACGCTAAATCTTCATAACACCCTAACTGGCAAAGATCAGAATTTTAAATCTGAAGCCCCAAATATCGTCAAGCTTTACACTTGTGGTCCAACCGTTTATGACTATCTTCATGTCGGCAACTGGTTCGGTTATATAGCTTGGGATATTTTAGTTCGAGTCCTGCTCGCGGATGAGTACGAAGTGGAGCGTGTTTTAAATATTACAGATGTTGGCCACTTAGTAAGTGATGCCGATGATGGTCAAGACAAGCTCGAAAAAGGTGCCAAAAAAGAGGGTAAGACCGCCTGGGATATCGCCGAATTTTACACTCAAGACTTTCTAAAAGGCATCGAGTTGCTTGGTCTAATTAAGCCCCAGCATGTCGTCAAAGCTACCGATTATATACCGCAACAACTTGAGCTAGTTCGAACCTTAAAAGACAAAGGCTACACCTACCAGATCGACGATGGCATTTATTTTGATACCAGCAAATTCCCAACATATGCTGATTTTGCACATCTTGATCTAAAAGCACTTCAAGCTGGCGCGAGAGTCGAATTTAATCCTAAGAAACGCAATCATAGCGATTTCGCCTTATGGAAATTTACCCCAGAAAATGAAAAACGCGACATGCAATGGGAGACGCCTGATGATATAGCCGAAGGTAAACCGATGGGTTTTCCGGGCTGGCATCTCGAATGTTCGACCATGGCCATGTCAATACTCGGCCAGACGCTTGATATCCATACCGGTGGCATCGACCATATTCCAGTCCATCATACAAACGAAATCGCGCAATCTGAAGCTGCCACCGGCAAAATTTTTAGTAATTTCTGGCTGCATAACAACCATTTGAAAGTTGATGGCACCAAGATTAGCAAATCACTCGGCAATGGTTATACCCTAAATGATTTGGCCGAAAAAGGCTTTAGTCCTAATGATTACCGCATGTTCGCCCTACAAACCCATTATCGCAGTGAGGGCAATTTTAGCTTTGAGAATCTGGCCGGCGCAAAAAACCGTTTACATAACTGGATTAATATCGCCGCTATGCGCCATCAAACGCACGACACCCTACGAGACGATGACGATAAATGCACTGATGATAGATCAGTTTCGCTGTACGCCGCCGCTCAAGCTGTCCTAGCCGCCTTAAACGATGATTTAAACACGCCAGCAGCTCTGGCAATTATCGATGATGCTTTTTCACAACTGACACACGCCAGACTGGACGATATCCACCAACACGCTTTTGTACAATTATTAGAAACTATTGACGAACTGCTTGGCCTACAATTGATTAAAAATTCTCCTGACGTTTCTGACGATATCAAAATGTTGATTATTAAACGCCAGCAAGCTCGTGAACATCAAGATTGGCAAACCTCTGACAATCTTCGTAAAGAAATCGAAAAGAGCGGCATCACTGTACGCGACACCGCTCATGGACCAATCTGGGAATATCTAGCCTAACTTAACTGACTTTTCCTTCAAAACCGGTCGGCGACTTTTTTGGCCGCTATTCTTCCGGGTAATATACTCATCAGCAATAATTCGAATACAGCCCGCAATCGGAATCGAAATAATACCACCCGCAATACCAAACAGGTAAATTCCGATAATGACCGATATTAAAATTGCTAAAGCCGACAATTCGAGCTGTCGCGATTGAATCCTTGGCACAATATAGTTGTTTTCAATTTGCATGTAGATAACGAAGACAATCGCAAACACTAAAGCAGCCGGTGGATCGTTAAATAATAGAGCCAAGGCGATTATAGCCATACCGATCATTTCACCAAACATCGGTATTAACGACATAATGAATATAATGGCAGCGGCCGGAATAGCAAAGTTAATCGGAACTTTAAATATCAGACTTAATACAAATACCGTTAAGCCAGCAAATAAGGCAGCAATCGTCGAAACTGATAATTGGCCCATAACATAACCCGTTACAACCGAATACATACGGCTAAGTAGCGACTTGTGGTAATCCATCAGACTATCGTCATCGTACAAAGTCCATAAGCGCTTTATCCATACCGGTCCCTCGACTAGCATAAAGAACGACAAGCCAAGTACCATGATTATGGTCGACACACCGTAAAAGAACGAGCCGATTCCAGACAGTAAGTTTGAACCAACTACACCGGCCACGGCCGAAGTACTATCCTTAATTGAATTTACAAAACCGTTAACCTGTGGCTGCAAATTATAACTATTTATAAAACTATTAAGTCCCTTATATTGGACCGTCGCGCTAGTGACCAAGCCTGGAATCGTCTCGGCAACCTTCGCCGTCTGTTGAACGATCGGTGGCACTACCAAAAACATAAAAGCGCTCAGTGCCAAGACAACCGCAACGTATGCAAGAGCCGTACCGCCAACTCGACTGCGTCCAGGTAAAATACGAGCCAAACGACTAACCGGCGAATTAAGGACTAATGCCAAAAACACCGCCGAAGCAATAATAATCAAAGCCGTCCGCGCACTATAAATAATAAATGCAGCTAGGGCAAATCCAATGACAACTAACCAAAACCTTACAAATACCCTTGTATCAATATCGAGTTTTATCTTCATATTGCGTATTATACACTGCGTGGCAATGATTTGACACTTTAGATAGATAAAATACACATGCAGTCAAATATAGGCTTAATGTCCATTATGACATTTTGACAATTATCACTATAGCAATTATAATATATAACGTGATCAATAAAACATTAATCGGCTGCATCGACACCGCCACCGAAATTATCGGCGACAAATGGACACCACGTCTATTGCGTTATTTTATTAACGAAGAAACCGTCAGATTCTGCCAATTGCAAGATTCTGTAAACGGTATAAATCCTCGCACCTTATCGGCCCGACTGGACCGCCTGGAGTGTGAGGGTATAATCGTTAAGATAACCAACTCAAATTCGTCGCGTTGCGAGTATTGCCTTACTCAAAAGGGTAAGGACCTGTTGCCAATTTTGATTGACATGGAATCGTGGAGCAATAAATACCAGACTGTAAGTTAATAAAGTTTAAAGCTGAAACTCAGCTTAAGGGTGTAGTTTAAATATATGAGAGTATTAGTAATTGAAGATGACCACAAGATAGCAAATGCCCTCAAGAAGGCATTAGAGCAAGAAAAATACGCCGTTGACGTTTCCTATGATGGCGATGATGGTTATGCTATGGCGACAACCGAACCTTACGATGTTGCAATTATTGACCGGATGATTCCAGGTGAATATAACGGTCTTCAAATTGTTGAAGCAATGCGTAAAGCAAAAATCCACACACCAGTTATTATTTTGACAGCGCTTAGTAGTATTCGCGATCGCACCAAAGGACTGGACAGCGGTGCCGACGACTACCTTGTTAAACCATTCGCTCTTGAAGAGCTTTTAGCACGCGTTCGTGCCCTAATTCGACGTCCAGCTGAACAACAAGCTAGTATTTTACAATACAAAGATTTAACAATGGACACAAATAATTTCGTTGTTAAACGAGCTGATAAAACCATTAATCTGACTAGTCGTGAGTTTTCACTACTTGAATATTTAATGCGCAATCCAGATCGGACTATCACCAAAGACGTAATCATCAGCCATGTCTGGAATTATGACGCTGATATATTGCCAAATACGGTCGAAGTATATATTAAATATCTTCGCGGCAAGATCGACGCTCCCTTCAAAACTAAGCTTATTCACACTATACGCGGGTTCGGTTACAGGCTAGGCGAAAGCTAGCATGTTCAAGTCAGCGACACTTAAGTTAACTGGCTGGTATTTGCTAATACTGATGGCCACAAGCATCGTATTTAGCTTGGCAATTTATGAGTCTACTTTTAGCGAGGTTACTTTTCGACTTGATAGACTACAAAATAGCTTTCGACTTCAACCAGGTATTTTACCAGATCATACCAACAACTTAACGGCTAACGAGGTAAGCGATGCTTCGGTTCATATCGTTACTGAATTAATCTACGCCAATCTTGTCATCTTGATTGGCGGTGGTTTCGTAAGTTATCTACTTGCCAGGCGAACACTTCGACCAATCGAAGAAGCCCACGATGCCCAAGCTCGGTTTACTAGTGATGCAAGTCATGAACTACGCACACCGCTAGCCGCCATGAAGAGCGAAATTGAAGTTGCCTTACGCGATAAAAACGCCACTAAAGAAGAGTTGCAAGAAGTACTAAAAAGCAATATTGAGGAAGTTGATAAATTAACTAGCTTATCAGAAATGCTGCTTAATATGTCGCGGCTCGATCATGACAAGCTAGAGCTAACCGCCGTCGATATTTTCGATTTAGCTAAAAACGTTACAGAAATTTATGATAAATCAAACCACCGAGTCATCATTAAGGCAGTTAAACGCCCCCTTGTTGAAGGTAATGAAACCGCCCTGCAAGAGCTTATTTCTGTCCTAGTCGATAATGCCCTAAAATACAGCACCGAAGATTCAAAAGTTTATATTACAATCTCAACTAGTAGCCGACAAGCTAAATTTAGTATTAAAAACTTTGGACCCGGCATTGAGGCTGATGTTTTGCCGCATATCTTTGATCGATTTTACCGCGCCGATAATTCACGCGCCAAACACGTCAACAAAGGCTACGGCTTGGGATTAGCGCTTGCTAAAAAAATCGTCGAACTTCATAGCGGTGAACTGTCTGCCACCAGTACACCCGGCAAAACAACTGTCTTCTCGGTGGCCCTACCGCTTATTCAAAATCAATCAAGCAAAATCTAAGTTAAGGCTTTTATACTCCCTTTCGTAGTCACAAACTAACTAAGCGGAGATAAAAAAGCACCATGAATGTTATAACAAGGGGCATTAAAAACTCTTTGCGCAGCCCAATGCGAAGTAGCGCAATCATCTTAATGCTCGCCATTAGTATCGGTTTAATATTAAGCATGTTAGTCGCACGCAGTAGCGTCGAGTCAAAGATTAACGATGTCAAAGCCAATACCGGAACAAATATCACAATCAATCCAGCTGGCGTCCAAGGATTTGCAGGTGGAGGTAACCCGCTAACAAGCGATCAAGTCGCGTCAATTAGCTCGGCCGCACACATTGTCAGTACCACAGCAACCCTTAGCGATCAAATGGGCACAACCGACACTAACCTTACGCCATCACTGACGCTTGGCAGTTTTGGGGCACGTCAACAACGCTTCGAGGGTACATCATCAGGCACTACAGGTAGCACATCGACAGACGTATCAGTAAGTACCTCAAATCGACCAACCCCAACGCCACGTATCAGCGTAACCGGTACGACAAACCCTAATAGCGTGGCAACAAATGGCGGCAATCTAACAATCCAAAGCGGCACAGCTTTTAATGGCACTAGTAGTGACCTTGTCGCGCTGGTTGGCTCATCACTCGCCACCAAAAACAACTTAACAACCGGCAGTACTTTTACGGCTTACGGCAAAACTGTTACCGTTGTCGGTATCTACTCGACTGGTAATACCTTTCAGGATAGCGGCGTAATTATGCCACTAGCTGCCGTCCAAAGCCTTACTAACCAATCTGGAGACGCCAGCAGCGTTATTGCTAAAGTCGATAGTAGCGACAACGTTGATTCAACTATCACTAATCTTAAATCAACACTTGGTAGCGACAAAGTTGACATCACCAGTGAAGCTCAACAGGCCGCTGCCAGCGTCTCGTCACTATCAGCCATCTCGGGATTAGCTTTAGCCGGTGTCATCGGCGCAACCATCGCCGGGGCTGTTATTGTCCTGCTTGCTATGGTAATGGTCGTTCGCGAACGTCGCCGTGAAATCGGCGTCATCAAGGCCATCGGAGGTACTAATCAAAAAGTCGTTAGCCAATTTGTCGCCGAAGCCTTAACATTAACCATTGTCGGCGCTATTATTGGCCTCGGTCTTGGTGTAGTGGTCAGCGGCCCAATGACCAGCTCGCTGGTCAGTAGCCAAACTTCATCAACAACCACAACCGGTATTCCAGAGGTTGGCGGAGCCGCACCAGCCTTTCGACGTGGCCTAAACCAACTAAATAGCAATTTAACTAAGGTTCAAAGTAGCCTGACCCCCCAAGTCTTTGTCATTGCCATCGGTATGACGTTATTAATCGCAATCATCGGCAGTGCCGTACCGGCATGGTTTATCGCTAGAATTCGACCAGCCGAAGTATTAAGAAGCGAATAAGGAGCTAACCATATGTTATCAGTAAAGAACCTCACCAAATCGTTCCAAAGTCCCAGCGGCACCGTTAAAGCACTTGACGGCATTAGCCTTGATGTCGATACCGGTCAATTCGTCAGTATTATTGGTAAATCCGGTAGCGGCAAAAGTACGTTACTAAGTATGCTCGGCGCCCTTGATATTCCAACTAGCGGCAAGATTGAAGTTGACGATCAAGACATTGCTAAGTTATCGAGTAGCAAGCAGACCGCTTACCGAGCTCATAAAATCGGCTTTGTTTTTCAACAATATAACCTCATACCAAACCTTACTGCCCTTGAAAATGTCATGCTAGCCCTTGAATTTGGCGGCATCAAATCGAGCGCCCGCCGGCAACGCGCCAGCCAACTATTAAATGATGTCGGTATCGATGCAGCCGAGCAAGCCCGCCGACCCAGCCGTCTAAGCGGCGGCCAACAGCAGCGGGTGAGTATCGCCCGGGCACTGGCCAACAATCCATCGATTATTTTAGCCGACGAACCGACTGGCAATCTTGATAGCGAGACCGGTCAAAAGATATTTGACCTACTACACAACTTGTCGCGTATCAAAAATACAACAATCATTGCCGTCACGCACGACCTCGATATAGCCGGTAAAACAGACCGAACTTTCCGCTTAAAAGACGGCAAATTATCGACAATATAGGATTTCACAGTCTGCTCTCAGTTTAGTGCGCAACAATGGAAGAGCGTAGATAATCGCAATCAAAAAAATAAATGTTATGGAGGGGGAATAGTATGAATCATTCTATTAATAAATCCAGACTAATAATTAGTAAAAAAGGTATGAAAGAATTAAAAAAGTCCATCGCTAGCCTTGAACACGACGTCAAAATGGCTCGGCTTAGCCTACATGATATCGACAAAACATCAGGGCACGATGAACTATTTGAAAGAATAGAAAAACTAGCAAACCTTGAAGCCCTCGAGGAATCACTGGAAAACAAACGCCAGATTCTCGCCTCGGCCGTACTGCTACCAACCAAGCGCGCCCGTTTACAGGTTGCGATTGGATCAATCGTCGATTTAATCGATCAACAAGGTCGCTTGTTCCGTTACACGTTAGTTGACAGTTTTGAAGCCAATCCGAGTGATGGTCGAATTTCAATCGCTAGCCCTCTTGGTAAAACCCTAATCGGTAAGACCGTTCAAGACATAGTGGAATGGGGTAGCGGCATGAAGAACAATCAGCTTCGACTCGTTCGAATCATGTAGCAACGATTTAAACTTCACGTTCAACAACTACAGTACATTCAGTCACAAGGGCAGCAATCGCGCCGACAGCCGCAAGGGCAGGCGCGATGACTGCACCGACCACACCAATTGTCAGCGGCAATTCCACAATGGATTTGCCGTCTTTGTTTTTGATAGTAATCCGACGGATATTGCCTTCGTTAATTAGTTGCTTAATCTTACCAAGCAGCTCTTCGCCGTTAATCTTAAATTCCTCTTGACGATTTTCAGTCATAATTTTATCTCCTAATTTTCTATTTTAATGATATCACTCCGTCGAAAATAAAATAGCCACCCGGACTGAGTGGCTATTTTAGTCTGGCAATAAGACACTAGGCTGTAATGCTAAGCAACGTCCAGCTACTACCGCGATTATCGCTGCGCAGGCGGAAATTTACGCTACCATCAGTTAGGGTCAGGATCTCGGCAATCCGACCACCCTGACGCACTAGGCAGCGCAGTCCAGCGTCGATAAAGTCATAGGTCGAACCTTGATACTCGATGCGACAAGGATAAACTGCTAGGTCCTTTTTGAAGCCCATAGCCGTGACGGTGACCTGCTCATTAATATTATTCCGGTTCATAATTTTTGTCCTCCAAGAGATTTAGTGTTAAATGCAAATAAGCTGACAACTAGAATTCTGGTCAGCGAACGGATTTGGAGTAAGTAATCCGGATAGAAGCAACATGCCGTTCGAACGTGCTTTGTTTACCGTATTTACCTTATGAACTGTGGCGGACAGCAGTGGCTTCGTGGGAGTAAGTGACTACCAATTGGCATGCCGGCGCAAGATGACTTCTCGCATAAGTCTGTGGGTGGAAAGGTTTTAACCAGTACTCACATGACTAACTACAATTATATACCCACGATACATTGACCGTCTAGGCCTTATTCAGTAATTATTGCGTTAAGCCTTACCAACTACCAACCAGCGTTTTTTGCGAGCTGGATTGCATAGCTCCAATAGACAACTCCAGGGCCTGGGCTACCGTTACAAGGTCCATCCGATTCCCAAGGTATTTTTATCCACAAAAATGCATCAATACGAGAATTACCCGTATCAGTTGTTGGTATTGTACCAAATGAAGCAAACGAAGGGTTACATATAGCACCACTAACCGGATGATCGGTACCGTTTCTCGAAGTATCTATTACAAAGTGTTTATTTCCTACGGCGCTCGATAACTCATCGCCATAAGCCGCATTAGCAGAATTGGACGCAAAGTACGATACATTCAAACTAAACCCATCAGCACTAGCAATATTAGCCGAATTAAGCCGGGACTTCATCGTTGCAACACTTTGCCAAACCGGTGTACCAGCATCAATATATACAAAGGTTTGTGGTAGTGATTTTAAGATCGTGACACCCTGCGAAATAGACTGATAACGTTCTTGTTGTTGCGCAGCGGTGGGCAAGCAGTCAAGCGCGCCAAGCGCATCTGGTTCCAAGATAATAACAGCTGTCCTATTACCAATCCCGGCAGCAACTTGCCGGACCCACTGCGTATATGCAGACAGGCTGGTCGCACCACCGGTCGAATAGCCACCACAATCTCGAAGCGGAATATTATAAAGCACCAAAACCGGAACCTCACCCGCGGACGCGGCCGCCGACACATACGCATCGGCATCACTTTGCACATTACTATTCCAATCACCAAACCACTGCGCCACAGGCACCTGGCCAGCCCGCGCAATATAACTCACATCTGTATAAGTGGGGTTTGCGTTTGCAAATTGAGTAGCCTCATTAGTCGAATCTGTATAAAGCGACCGGTGTGTCCATGCCGGTTTAGGTGGTACGACCGAATCCGTACCAGACTGAAGTTGTGTCGTCACTCCCAATATAGCCACCTTGGCTCCATTCCCAGCATCCTTAGCTGATTTAGCGTTACTAAATGGGCTAGATACACCTTGTGTACCAACCGTTGACTTTATAGCTAAAGGGCTACTAGGGGACATAACCCTAGACATTCCGTAGACATTCGAAAAAAATCCGGCAAACAGCAGCACTAAAGATAAGAAAAATAAGCCAACGCCGAGCTCACGGAACCGTAAACTTCGCGTAGCCCGGTGCAAACCCTTGCTGCGAACACCCCAATAACCAGGAGTACTCCTCCGAGCATATTTCATCGACTTACCCTCAACATGTTTACTATTTTAACAGCTTTTTTTACATATTGGCAATACTAAGCAATAGATTATTGACATTTTAACACTTCTGTATTATAATAATAAGGATATGGTCCGTATTTCAACATATGAATCACGAAAACCACACCACAAGACAATAAACAGTCATATCTGGTGGAGATGGGCAATAAAGCAGCACGATGACTTTTTGCGACTTGCTGTATTTTTATTAGTCGCCATGATGTGTGGTCTTTTTGTCGCATACATGCGATTACTGCCAAATCTTGCAAAAACAGATACGCCAATCACTGCACAAATTACGCAAATACCGTCAAAGCCCGCTACTACAAATGGGCCACAGCAAAACAACCCATTATTCGCCTCGACACCGTTATGGTCGCAGGATTTTACAGATAAGAATTATAAATACCTGGACCCGCTCTACTGGACGGTACTTGTTGGACCGGCTCAAAATAGTAATAACGAACAGCAATATTACACCGACAACAAAGTCAACCTACATATCGGCGACGGTGCCTTACATCTTACAGCCACGCGTGATTCGCAACCTGGCGGTTATCAGTACAGCTCATCGCGTATCGAAACCCAGGATAAGCAAACATTCCTATATGGTCGGATTGATGTCACCGCCAAGCTACCTCATGGGGTTGGTACCTGGCCAGCTGTTTGGCTGCTTCCAGCAAACAATACTTACGAGAGACTTAGCCCGTCAAGCGACTTTATGCGCTATAAGAACGGTGGCGAAATCGATATTATTGAAGCGGTTGGATTTGAACCAAATATCGTCTATGGCGTGTCCCACACAAGATCAGACCTAACCCAACGTACTGACGGCACCGGGCTGTACGGATCGGTTCTAGTACCTAATAACGACACCGAGTATCAAACTTATACATTATTATGGACACCCGACAGTATGAGCTTTTTGGTAAACGACAAGCCATATTTTACCAATAAGCGACAGCCAAACTCAGACTACAAGACATGGCCGTTTGATCAACCATTTTACCTAATCGCCAACCTTGCAATGGGTGGAACCTGGGGCGGCATGGATACAGCGCATTATCCTGGTAACGGCATCGATAACGCGGCGTTACCGGCGTCCCTCGATATTCAATCAATTCATTACTACCCATACATTAGCCCTCAAGCACAAAAATAGCAGACGTTCTTAATTAGCGCTTAGTGTCTAAATCGAAAGTCTGCTATTTTTATTTATGTTATTTATCAAGTTTTGATTGGCGGTTTATGGCGCGTTGACCACGCATTAAACGAGATTGGCTATATGCCATCAGCGCAATACCAAAAATAGTATAGGGCAGAAGTATCACCCAGCTTACCCCAAGAAATGTGTGCAGGGTAATATCAACCGCAGGTACCATTGTGCCAACAAAACCAAATTGTGATGGTGTGTACATATAATTTCTCCTTTTTTAAAGTTTAGGTCCTACCAAGCCCTGTTAGGCCGGCGATAGCTAATCCAGATTGAATATAGATATATCAACTCTCGAAATACGGCATAACCCTCGTTGATAAGTAGGGTTAGTGTAATTAAACCTTGCCAACGATCACGTTGATCGGTGTATTTAATCCATCTGTAATACTGCAATAATGCCGCCGCAATCGGCAAAGCCAAGAAGAATGATATCCACTGAACATTACCGCCCATCAAGATAATGGTGCCGTAGGCTGAAATAAGCAGAATTCGCATCAAAAAGTTAACGGCTAGCACAATAATGGTAAATAGTTCGTATCTGGAGTGCTTCTTAAGCCCCCGAAGGCGCAACTCATCAACCGTACCGCTATACCAACGCTGTCGTTGATCGAACAAACCACCCTTACCTAAAATACGCAGGGGAACATCTGACCAAGAAATCATCGTAAGTGAGGATTTTACATCCCATCCAATATCTTTTAGTTCGAGAGTCAGGCGATAATCTTCAACAAGGCTATTGGTAGCCCAAATCACACCCTTATGTAGCTTGTGGATATCACGTAAAGACTTCGTGCGAAACATA
>JAJXYZ010000060.1 GCA_021780305.1 bacterium
ATCAAAAACGAAGACTTTGCTGTCTATGTTTACATGGACGTCTCGCTTCCAGCTGACGCGCCACTAAAAATCAGCAACACTTTGAACATTACCGACGAAGTACTTCGCTACTTGTTAGTAACTGTTGATGAAAAGGGCCGCAAAGCTCTGGAAGAGCAAGAGCAATCTGCTAAATCTCGTACATCTGATCAAGAAGACAAGAAAGTAGAGGAGTAAACAAATGGCACGAAGCATTAATCAAGTTATCCTTCTAGGCCGCTTGACGCGTGACCCAGAGCAGCGCACCACCAGCACTGGCAAAACTATTGCTAGCTTTAGCATCGCGGTTGACCGTGGTGGTGACAGTGACGCCGCTGACTTTTTTGAAGTAACTGCCTGGGAAAAACTTGGCGAATTGGTTATCCAATATCTTGCCAAGGGCCGCCGTGTGCTGGTTCAAGGCCGTTTGCGCCAAGACAGCTGGGACGACAAAGAGACTGGCAAAAAGCGCAGCCGCGTTGAAGTTACCGCAACTGACGTGACTTTCCTTGATGGTCCATCTGAAGGTGGTGCAAATGCTGGTGCTAGCTCAAACAGCTCGGCCGCTTCAAGCGCGCCTAAGAGCGACGACGTCGTTATCGAAGACATTGACGACAA
This sequence comes from bacterium, assembly GCA_021780305.1. Classification (GTDB taxonomy): domain Bacteria; phylum Patescibacteriota; class Saccharimonadia; order Saccharimonadales; family Saccharimonadaceae; genus UBA1547. The sequence continues at coordinate 637 of JAJXYZ010000060.1, forward strand.
ACCTATTGATTTAAGTGAAATTCCATTCTAGGAGAATATTATGGCTATTAAAAGATTTAAAAAAGATACCCCTGCATTTTTTGACTACAAAGATGTTAAAACATTGCAACGATTCATTAACCTGTACGGTCAGATCGAGCCAATTGGTAAGACCGGCCTTTCCGCTAAGCAACAGCGCCAACTTGCCGTCGCGATCAAACGCGCACGTCACCTTGCACTACTACCATTCGTTACTCAAGGTTAGTAAGTCATGGCATATTACCAGCCAACTGATCTGAAAAAAGGTGTTGTCGTCCAAGTTGACGGCAAGCCTTTTCGAGTTATCGATTATAACCAAAAAGTCGTCGGACGTGGCGGTAGTATTGTTAACGTTAGGTTGAAAAACCTGATTGATGGCAGTGTTATTCCCAAGACCTTTAAGGGTCAGGACAAGATTGACTCGGCCGATGTTACCACCCGCAATGTGCAATATTTGTACAATGACGGCAGTACGTATTACTTTATGGACCCAGAAACTTTCGAGCAGTTTGAATTGTCATCTGACATTATGGAAGGCTCGACTGGCTACTTAAAAGAAGGCGAAAACCTTGGTTTGCAGTCATTCGACGGTATTATAACCAATGTCGAACTGCCTAAAAACGTTTATTTGGAAGTTACTTACGCTGAAAACATCACCAAAGGCGACACTACCAGTAGCGTCCTGAAAGATGCGACGCTCGAAACCGGTTTGGTCGTCAAAGTACCAGCTTTTATCAAGACTGGCGACGTTATTTCTGTCGATACTTCAACTGGCGATTATCGCGAACGTAAAAAGTAGGCTTTAGGTGATAAAACGCCGCCTTGATCAAGAATTGGCACTGCGCGGACTAACCCCGACTCGGTCGCAGTCTGAAAGCTGGATCAAAATGGGCAAGGTGACGGTTGACGGGCGAGTCGTCACTAAACCCGGGTTGGCGGTTAGCGATACGTCTAAAATTGAACTTACTACCAACGAACAATATGTTAGCCGGGCAGGTCTTAAGTTGGCGTCAGTTGCCAAAATCCTAAACCTTGATTTTACAGACAAAATTGTCCTGGATGTTGGCAGCAGTACCGGTGGTTTTACGGATTACGCTCTGCAACACGGCGCCAAAAAAGTCTATGCCGTCGATGTTGGTACTGACCAGCTACATCCCAGCCTTCATGGTCATCCACAGATTGAACTACACGAAAAAACTGATATTCGCGACTTCAAAATGAGCGAGACCCCAGATGTAGTAGTGATCGACGTTAGTTTTATAAGTTTGCAGGCAATTTTGCCAGCCGTGGCGCGGCTATGCGGTCCGCAAAGCGTTATCGCCGCCATGGCCAAACCGCAATTTGAAGCTGACGCCAAAGAGGTGAGCAAAGGCGTGATTAAAAACGACACCATGCGCCGTAATATCCTAAAACGGCTGGAATTATTTTTGCGTGAACACTTTGTGATTGTCGATAAAGCCGACAGCGAAGTCGCTGGCGCTAAAGGTAACCGCGAACGATTTTATAAATTGACCGTAACTAAACGTTAAAGCGAAATTCGACGACATCGCCGGGTCGCATAACGTACTCTTTGCCTTCGGTGCGCATTTTACCAGCCGCCTTGGCGGCAACTTCTGAGCCAGCGGCAATTAAATCATCAAAGTCGATAACTTGGGCGGCGATAAAACCGCGTTCAAAATCAGTGTGAATTACGCCGGCGGCCTGTGGGGCGGTGGCACCTTTTTTGATTGTCCAAGCGCGAACTTCTTTGGGGCCAGCCGTCAGATAACTTTGCAGGCCGAGCGTCTCGTAGCTAGCCGAAATCAGCTGTTGTAAGCCGGTTTCGTGAACACCGTAGCTTTCAAGTAGTTCGACGGCGTCGGCGGCCGGTAGACCGCGCAACTCTTCCTCTAACTTGGCGCAGACAAAAATTGATTTGGCGGGCAGGACTAATTTCGATAGTTCGGCTTGCTTGGCGGTATCCGACAAAGTGGCTTCGTCGACATTAAAGGCATAAATAACGGGTTTGGCGGTTAGTAGATGCAAATTGCTAATCTGTTCGTCGTCAAGATTTGGCAGTGACGATAGGGTAGTGCCAGTCTCTAAGTGACGATATAGAGTCTGCAAATAGTCATAGGTGGCTTTGGCGGCCGGCTTTGACTTAATTTCTTTGTTCAGGCGCTGCAGGCGAGTTTCAATAGTTTGCATGTCGGCCAAGATTAGCTCGGTATTGATAATCTCGATATCACTTTTAGGATCAATCCGATTGTTAACGTGAACAATATCGTTATTCTCAAAGGCACGAACAATCTGAACAATCGCTTCACATTGGCGAATGTTGGCTAAAAACTTGTTACCCAAGCCTTCACCCTTACTCGCACCGGCGACCAGGCCAGCAATATCGACAAAAGTTACGGTAGCGGGCAGTATCTTTTCAGAACTAAAAAGGGCAGCTAGCTGCGGTAGTCGATTATCGGGCACGCCGACGACGCCAGTATTAGGTTCAATCGTCGCAAACGGATAGTTGGCGGCCAAAATATTATTATCTGTAAGTGCATTAAATAATGTCGACTTGCCGACATTTGGTAGACCAACGATTCCGATAGATAAACTCATATACCACTATTGTAGCATAACAGGGGTGGTATCTTGACAAAATAGCAAAAATTTGCTATGATTTTATCAAGTTTCAATAACACAAAAAACCATAACCAAACAAAATGTCAGAACTCGATCCTACTACAACCCCAGATAATAAATTAGCTAGTGAGAGCGAGAGCTTTGCTTTTGATGATACTGACTTTGTGTACGATGGAGTGGGCGGCGGTATAGACGATGACGGCAACTGGTCAGAAGATGAACTTAGTTCGCCAGAACCAAGTACTGAACACAAAAGTAGCAAAGAGGTAAAATTCGGTGATAAGCCTATTATATTTGCCGAATACGCTATAGCCGGTATTCGCCCAGAAGACATAACTGATGATTTGGCGGAGTCGGCGTTATATAGAGAATGGCTAGATTCACTTGATGAGAATACTCGCTTAATCATCAATGAACGCAAGAGGGCAGAAGCTCGACACGATGTGATTAGGGATGAAATCTTGAGGTTGTCACCATTATTGCTTGAGGGTAAACTACCTGCAGACCAAGTAAAGCAGCTAGGTTGCGAGAAGTATGTACTGGGTGTTAACCAATCACAAGCGTTCTCTTTTGAGGAAGCACGGGATTATGTTAAAGAGGAAAACGGTATTGGACTTGGCATATATAGTCTGGACCAGAGATTTTTGCTATTGGACGAAAACAGTACAATCGCTGATGCTGATTATACTGAGAGAATAATAGTCGGTGGTTATTATCAGAACAGTGATATCGGTCGATTTATTATTGCGATTCCTATGGGTGGGAGAGAGCAATACAGTGCTCCTCAAGATGCAATTGGAGAAGCTGATACTATCGAAGATTTTACCCAACCAACGAGTGAGGCTGGTGGACGGTCGGTAAGTCCAAAGTACATCGCTGGGTTTATAGATGATAGAGGAAAGTATCACGAGAACAAGAACTTCGGCCTGTCTAGCGAACCCCTTTTCGATTAATTGTTTAGTGTTGCCCGGAGCCGAGCTACTAATTTGTCTGAATAACCGTGACCGCTCTTATAGGTATCGGCATCCTAAGTTTTAGTTCAAAAGGCAATTTGTTAAAAAGCCAGTATGTCGATAGATAGTTATAACAGTGCCGAGCATTGTGCGGTTAGGCACGGTGATTTATACTCATAAGCATTAACATTGATGTAGGGTAAGATAAAAAGCGCAGACGTATGTCATCACTAAATTTCAAAAAATACCTTCCACACAGTCTAATCTCTAGTATTATTTGGTTGCTATCGATTGCTTTGATTGTCAGTGTCGCATATTATTTTTACGCAGTTAATCAAAAAGCGGCTGAGATCGCGCAGACTGCTGACGCCTCTAGTTCAGCCCAGAGCGAAACAGCCGCGAATAATACTAAATTGCAGCTGGATGCAATGGCGAGTAATGGCAATGTCAGTGGGGCGCTTAAGGGTTATGATAGTGCCGTCTCTGAATCGAGCGATAGTAATACTAAACGTGACTTGTTAATTTCTAAGGCTACTGTGGCCCTTAACGCCAAGCAATATGACGTGGCGCTTAGTGCATCACAAGCGGCCAACGCCATTAAAAGTGATTTTAATACCTTAAGTATCGAAGCTGAATCTTATGATGGCATGGGAAGTTATGCCAAAGCTATCGAGTTTTACCAAAAAGCTGCCGATGACCCGACGGAATTTAACTTCGACAAACCATTTTATCAATCAAGAATTGAAGAGTTAAAGAGGGTAGTTAATGGTTAAGCGTCGACTTGCAAGGATATTTGTACTGGCGCTGCTTTTTGCGGGCGTTGCGATTGGGGCCATCGGTAGTGTTGTCTATGCCGCCGAAACACACTGGGGCCGCACTGACAGCGTTGGCTATTTTTCTGGCGTAAGCTATCCCTATGGCTATGATCCAGGTGGCTGGCCTAATCATGGTTACGTGCTACCCCCGGTAAATGGCGTAGCTATCCCATCATCTGTTACTACTAATATAACCCCAGATAAATTAATCAATTTCTTAAAAAATACCTATAATGGTGCCGACCAGAGTAATGGCCAGGCGGCTATGGTGTCGTTTATTGTCCATACGATGCTGGGCGTGGATGGCGCGAACGCTGCTCGAACCGTGACTGCGGCCGAATGGACCGACTTAGATAGCCGAATGAAAGCTTTGGGTATTACGGTAAATGTCGAGCAGCACAGTACGTCTAGAAATACATTTCATCAGACGACTAGCGTGATGGTAAAGAAGAAAATCGATAGAACGAAGGATGCTTTGGATGTAGGTTGGACGACGTCGGGACAAAGTGGCAAGGCGGTAGTGATAAAAAACAAAGGCACTGCAGTTTATGCTTTATTTGTCAGCTGCGCGAATCCTGACGGCAACCTAAATGGTGGCATACCTGCAACGTCGCACTACTACCTGACGCCGACTGTCAATCAAGTTAATCCGGCTGGTGTGACCGAGCCGGGGACGACCGTTGCGGTGACTCCGAATATTAATAACTCTGGCAAGAAGACTAGTAGCGCCGCCCCATGGCAAGTCTCAAGGTTTTATCTGCCATCTGGTCAAGCTGCTCCGGTTGGATCGTCCGATAGTACGAAATCTCCAGCGGACTACTACGGTAACGGACTAATATCGTTAGGCGGTGATTCTGGTGGGATATTTGCGCCAGGTGATACTAATCCCGGTACGCAGACGGATACAGTGGGCGATCAAGCCGTAGGGACACAGGTTTGTTACGCGGTGTCAGTTCAAAAATATACAGACGACCCGACGACTACCAACTGGCGGCATAGTGATCCGGTATGTATAAAGATAGGTACTCGGCCAAAAGTGCAGGTCTTGGGTGGAGATTTGATTAGTTCCGGATTAGTTAGCACAAGTGTGACTAACAAAAGTATTAATGGCACGCCTCATACATTTGGTAGTTGGATTGAATACGGTATTTTTGCCGTCAAAACGATTACCGGTGCCGCTTCGGGCTCGGCGTATGCTGGGCCGGGTTTGATTGGTGCTAATAATTGTAATGAAAGTAAATTAAGCTTTTCTAATTCGATTGCAGATGGCTCATGTTTATCAACAACGCCGATTGGAAATTATACTAACTCGCCGTCGATTCCTAACATGGGTGATAGCTTCCCAGTGGCAGGTGCCCCGGTGTTTGGCGGTGGTAATCTAACGGCGCAGGCTTCCGGAATTTATACCGGCAGTGGCGTTATTAATATTAGCGGCGGTAATATCGCAGCCGGCAAATGGTTCGTCTTAAATGCCCCAGGTGCGACCGTAAATATTAGTGGCGATATTAAGTATTTCAATGGTGTAATGCATAACGCCAGTGACATTCCCCAGGTTGTCATTATTGCCGATAATATTAATATCGCGGGTAGTGTTACTCAACTTGATTCTTGGCTAATTGCCAGTGGCGCACTTAATACTTGCTCGGACGTAGCAGTAAATGCCACTCTGGACTCAAAGACATGTAATCAAGAGCTGGTAGTAAATGGACCGGTTGTGGTGGGCAAGCTGTATTTGCGCCGCACGGCCGGGTCGGGTACTGGCACTGATCATAGCGGTGATCCGGCCGAGGTATTCAACTTACGTCCAGATGCTTATATGTGGACTAATTTACACGCCGTTGGCAATAACAGCCGCATCCAGACAGTTTATACGACCGAACTACCGCCGCGACTGTAATTTGTGGCTTATTAAATATGATTTACGTTGCCAGGTCGTTCCCAGATGGGGTATGATAGTGCTAACGTATATGCAATCTACATTGAATACTATAAGGGGATAGGATGAGCAAAAAAATCGTTACTGGTATCACCGTTGCAGTCGTAATATTAGCTGTCGGATGCATAGCGTGGCTATATGTATCAGGACAGGTTCGCGTGTCTTGGGGAAAGACTGCAAATAGTACAGCAGCGATAGTTTGCGACACTAGTGTAGTCGATACCTATAATGCCGCCATGAACTACACGGTACGAAGCGGCTCTGCTGTGGCGGGTTTTGACGAAGCTGGTCTAAAAAAGATAGTAACTGATATCAAAGCTAAGTCCGGTTATGAGTCAGACGCAACGTGCGAATCGATGTTGTTTTGGATAGCTATTCATAATAATGATTACAACAGTGCCAAGACTTTATACGCGTCGGTAAAGAAGTTGCACGATGCCCGTGTCTTTGCGGATAGCAATATACGCGGAAACTTGGCAATATTTCAGTATGAAGATGCATTACAACAAATAAATCCATCAAACAACAATCAAGAAGGTGGAACGGGTGGCGTATAAAGTAAGATTTAGTCTTGTAACCTTATCCCTAGTAGTCATAGGCTTAATCGGGGCTTTTATGTTGCCGCAGACGGCACATGCAGGTTCTGCGGCGGGTCCCGGTGGCGGTAACGGTAGTGTCTCGCCAACTTGCAATAAATATAATCATTCGAGTCCAAGCTGTCCATGGACGACTAACGGACCTTTTGGTTGGCGTATTTTTTCGGTTAACGACGTTAGCCCAAATGTTCCAGACGGTAACGGCATCTGGCCAAGTGCAAAACTACAGTGTACTAATGCAGGTGCTTCGCAAGTTATCGCTTTTGTAATGTACACGGGCACAAGGACTATACAAGGTGCCTGGATATATAAGTACAACAGCGCAAAGCTTACTACGGGCTTTACTGTCACTTATCCGTATATAACGATCAGTGATGCAGCGAGTCGATTTAGCTCCATCGGTTACACCGGTCCCCTTAAATTTGGAACTGACGTTGGATGGTTTTGCTATGGCACTGCCGAGAACTGGACGGTTAGTGGCCAAAGCTCGGTAACCGTCACTGACAAGTCAGGGTATAATTCGGGCAAGAAAACCGGAGTAACGACGACTGCTAGCCCCGGTCAGACTTTATCGTGGGCTCATACACTTACCAATAACGGCCCAACCGATATGAAGAAGTCTGTAAATTATAATGTAACTTTAAATAATACAGCGCTTTTTTCTCCTGCCGGATTTAATAATGTAGCGCCGATATCACCGGCTATTAGCGGAACTGCTAGTGGTGTTAATGGCAGCACATTTGTCGATACGACAAACGGCAGTTACCAGACCTATTATGTGCAAGCGGGCGATGTTGGAAAAACACTTTGTCAACAAATTGATTGGAACCCGAGCGCCTCAACAAATACTGTGACCTCGACGAGCTCGCCGGCCTGTGTGCAGATTCCGTATAACTATAGTCTAACGCCAAATACTAACGTTGATTTAAGTGGAACGGTAGAGGCTGGTAGTGTCGTCGGTGTGACGCCGACAATAACTAATGCTGGCCCGACTAATAGTCCGTCAGTCCAATGGCAGGTTACGCAATTGGTAGTACAGCCAGGGGCTAGTGTACCTAATGTCGGTGGTGGAACTTCGCCAACTGCAATTACGCCGTGTGGAACTTATTTTAAAAATCTGCCGCAAGCGACCTGCTCGACAGTTGCTAGTGGTAATTCGGCGATTGGCGTATCAGGGTCTGTTATTAGCGGTAGCCCTTTATCAACGAGTAGTGTTGTCGTTGGTGATTATCCTGTTGGTACGAAAGTTTGTTATGCGACATCTGTACAGCCATATGCTAGTACAACGAGCGACTGGCGTCATTCCGCCCCAGTTTGCTTAATTGTTGGTATTAAGCCAAAAGTTCAGATAACCGGCGGCGATTTAGTAGCAAATTCAGTTAACTCAAGCACGACGCTAAAAAGTTTTAGTGGTAATCAATTTACGTTTGGCAGTTGGATTGAATACGGTATCTTTGCGGTCGGTAATATCACAGGTGCAGCATCGGGATCCGCCTATGCTGGATCGGGTCTAGCTAATGCCACTAACTGTAACGAAAGTCAGCTAAGCTTTGCCAACTCGACATCGTCTGGGTCATGTTCGACAACAACTGTAATTGGGGATTACACTAACGCACCATCAATTCCAGATGTGAGCGCCAGCTTTACAGCGACAGGTGCGCCGTCGATTGGCAGTGGTGATTTGGCTGTGCAGTCGCAAACAGGTGTCTTTACGACGTCTGGCGTAACGCTAAGCGGTGGCAATATACAAAAGGGCAGGTGGGTCGTGATTAATGCCCCAACCGCTGATATCACTATTAATGGAGATATTACTTATGACAACGGCACGTTGCATTCACTAGCCGACATACCGCAAGTGGTAATTATTGCTAACAATATTAATATTACTGGAAATGTGAAACAGATTGATGCCTGGCTGGTTGCCAAGAGTGGTATTAATACCTGCTCGGACGTCACCGGCAATCTAAGCTCGACGCTTTGTAATAATCAGTTAGTTGTAAATGGGCCAGTTATGGCAAAAACATTGTATTTGCGCCGCACAGCCGGATCGGGCACTGGGGCTAATCATAGTGGTGACCCAGCCGAGATCTTCAATTTGCGCCCAGATGCCTATATGTGGGCCAGTCAGCGTGCTACTGGTAGCGGTAATCGCGTTCAGACAGTTTATACGACCGAACTGCCGCCTCGATTGTAATCCGTCATTTTACAGCTTGCTTTTAACGCTAATGCTTCTGTATAATGATAGACAATATGGCATTACTAAAAGGAGTGGGCAACTTTTTTGCACTAGACATTGGTACCAATGCGGTTAGGGTTGTTCAGTTGTCTCCTACCGGTGCTGATAGCTGGAACTTGCAACACTATGGTTATGCTCCTGTTGATGAAAAAACCAGTGCTAGTGATTCACCCGAGAGCCGCCGTCGCCTAGGTGAGATTATTATGACCGCAATTGGTCAAAGTGGCATCAAAGAAAAAGATATAGTGATCGGACTACCATCGAGCAAAACGTTCACGACTGTGATTGATGTGCCTATGATGGGCGAGGCCGAGCTGCGTAGTACTATTAAGTATCAAGTTGATCAGTATATTCCAATGTCAGTTGATGAAGCCAAGGTTGACTGGGCGTTACTAGGACAGTCTTTGCACGACGCTAAACAACAAGAAGTCTTGCTGGCTAGCACTTCTAATGCTTTTGCCGAGGAACGTCTTGAATTTATTGAAAGCCTAGGCCTAAATGTTATCGCGGCTGAGCCTGATCCAATTGCAATGATTCGTTCATTGTTGCCCAGCGGCATCAAAGATGCACGCCTCATTATTGATGTTGGCGAGCAGTCAACTGACCTTGCTATTACTTTTGGCGATACGCCACGGCTAGTGCGTACGATTCCGACTGGTATTCGTTCGCTGATTAAAGCTGCCGTTCAAAACCTAAACGTTCAAGATGACCAAGCTCGCCAATTTATTCTTAAATTTGGTTTGGCGCCCGACCGACTTGAAGGTCAAGTCTACCGAGCGATTGAGGGTACACTCGATAATTTTGCGGCTGAACTTGTTAAATCGATTAAGTTCTTCCAAACTAGATACCCAAATACACCGGTTGGTGGTATCTTGCTGTCTGGTTTCGGGGCTGTTGTGCCACAATTTGGTGAATATGTTACCGCCAAAACTGGTGTGCCGTCGAGTGTAGCTAATCCGTGGCAGAAAGTACGTGTTGCCCAGGCTGATCAGCAAAAACTTGGTACAATCGCTTCAGAATTTGCGACCGTCATTGGTTTAGCGCAGCGGAGGAATAAGTGATGATTGAAATCAATCTTATACCTGATGTTAAGCAAGAACTTATCAAGGCTCAGCGTGTTCGCTCGACAGTTATATCTGGTACTATCTTGATTGGACTATCTTCGGTGGCTATCGTGACCTTGTTGGCTGTCTACGCTTTTGGCGTCCAGACGGTTCGTAGTGCGCTGGCTGACGATTCGATAAAAAAGGGCAGCGCGCAGTTGTCATCGGTGGCTGACCTATCAAAGACTTTGACGATTCAAAATCAATTAACTATGATTTCAACTATTCATAATTCAACCAAGATTGATTCGCGTTTGTTTGATGTACTGCAGGCAATTATTCCGCCAACCCCTAATGATGTTCAGATATCAACATTTAAGATTGATTCATCAGCTAAACTAATTACGATTGATGGACAGGCGGTTAATAGCTATGCTGCCGCCGAAGTCTTTAAAAAGACAATCGAGAGCGCACAAGTAAGCTATTCGGACGGTAAAAATACGCAAACAGTTGGCTTAGCGACAAATGTCAGCACCAGTAACACGAGTTACGGTGAAGACGCTAGCGGTGTTAAAGTATTACGCTTTACGATTAGCTTCAACTACGCACCCGAGCTTTTGGCGCCATCGTCTCAGAGCGTTAAAGTGACAATTGCCAATCAAGGCAATGCTACTGACTCATACCTGGGTGTCCCAAAGAGTATATTTGTTGATCGCGCTAAGGATTTAGGGGGAGCTAACTAATATGGCTGCTAAGGATGCTGCTATTCGCAAGCGAACACAGATAGCAAAGGCTAATCGAACTATGTTTACATGGGTGGCCGTCGTATCGGTGGTATTTGGCTTCGCCTTAGTTGGATCGATCTTTTTGGCTCAAAAAATATTCTTTAATGAAAAAGTTTTGGCTGAAAAAAATAATACGATTACAATCTTAAACAAAGATAACAGTAGTGTTAGTGAACTTGAGTCGCAGGTCCGGGTGCTTGATACAAATCAGGCGCTAGCCTTGGCTAAGGCGAAGCCAACTGATCAAGCTATTCAGGTAATACTTGACGCTTTGCCTTCGGATGCAAATTCGTTGGCACTTGGCGCATCGCTGCAAAACGTTCTACTAAAGGGTATAAATGGTCTGAGCCTTCAGTCGCTCCAGGTTGACCCAGTGGTTGGCGTGGAATCGCTGAACACTAGTAGTTTTGTTCAGTCGGCAACACCCGTAAAAAGTACCACTCAATCACAGATTACTTTTAGATTCTCGGTCAAGGGAAACGAAGGGGCCTTAAAAGAAGCCCTGACTAGGTTAGAGCGATCAATTCGAGCCATTGATATCACTTCGCTAACAATTGAAAACCAAGGTAGCGACCGTTTAATGACAGTTGAAGCTAGGGCCTTTTATGAGCCAGTTCGAACAGTTGAACTAAAGAATAAGGTAGTAAAACCATGAAAAAATCAGACATTGCAATGATAATTCTAATTGCGTCGGTTAGCGTTTTAATAGCCTACTTTGTGGCGCAGGGTATATTTGGCGGTTCGGCTAATACTAATCAAACCGTCAAGACGATTGACCCAATTGATTCCAAGATTGTTCAGCCGGACCCAGCGATATTTAACAGTAACGCGATAAATCCAGCGGTTGAAGTTCAGATTAGCGGCACATCTCAATCGGGTACACAGTAGGGGGTGACAACATGGCACTCCTAACGAATGACATTCAAGATAAACTCGTTAGCCTTCTGATTAGTGAAGGCCTTGTTGAAGAGGCTCGGTTGCAAGAAGCCGGTGCAAAGTCCAAAGCTGCCAATAAGCCGTTACTAGCGATTTTGACGGAAGACGATATCGTTGATGACGAGATGCTGACTCACGCCATTGCGCAGGTCTCTGGCGTGCCATATGTTAATCTTACGAATAGTTTAATTGATCAAAACGTATTGTCGCTCTTGCCTGAGGATATTGCTGAACGATTTATGGCCGTACCTCTTGCAGAAGTGCAAAATAGGCTAGCTGTGGCGATGATTGATGCCAATAACGTTCAGGCAGTCGATTACTTAGCTAATCGTATTCAGCGGCCGCTAAAAGTCTTTATGGCGTCTGAAGCCGGTGTCCGTCACGTACTTGATCAATATAAAACTGATTTGTCGAGTGTTGGTGAGGCAGCCGAAGCTAGTCAAGTGGAAGCCAGCCTTGATTCTGATCGTGACGTTAAGACGATTGTTCAGGATTCACCAATCAGCAAAGCCTTAAGTACGATTTTGGAATATGCCGTCAAATCACGGGCCAGTGATGTTCATGTCGAGCCGCTTGAGGCATCGCTAAAGATCAGAGTCCGGGTTGATGGTGTCCTGCGAGAGATTATGCAGCTGCCAAAAAGTATCGAACCAGCTTTAGTTAGCCGAATAAAAATTTTATCCAATTTGAAAATTGACGAACACCGCGTACCGCAAGATGGTCAGTTTACGGTTAAGGTCGCCAACAAAGAGGTCGACCTTCGTATTGCGATTAGCCCAGTCGTTTGGGGTGAACAGGTCGTGATTCGTCTACTTGATAAGTCTGGTAACTCATTTGATTTGGAAGAAATGGGCTATGCTGGCCGTGCCCTTCGGGCAATTCGCCGTGGTATTGTGCATCCGAATGGTATGGTCCTGACATCTGGCCCAACTGGTAGCGGTAAGTCAACCAGTCTGTATGCCTTGATTAAAGAGATTAAGAATGACATGGTAAATATCGTTACGCTTGAGGATCCAGTTGAGTACAAAATGAATGGAGTTAATCAGATTCAGGTAAATGCTGACGTTGGTTTAACATTTGCAACTGGTCTGCGTTCAATCTTGCGTCAAGACCCTGATGTAGTGATGGTGGGAGAGATTCGTGATGGCGAAACGGCTAACCTGGCCGTGCAAGCAGCCCTAACGGGACACCTTGTATTTAGCACGCTCCACACCAATAGCGCTGCTGGTGTGCTGCCGCGACTGCTAGATATGGGGATTGAACCATTCTTGATCGCTAGCACGGTAAATACGATTATTGGACAGCGTCTGGTGCGCCGTGTATCGACAAAAAGAGAGACTTATCAGTCAAATCCGATTGAAACTCAAAACATTTTAGCCACAATTGGTCACTTGTTACCAAAGACTGCCGCTGATGTTGCCGCAGTTTCCCAAGATTTAGGCTATAAAGACTTGCCCCTAGCGGGCCAAAGCGCTTATACTTTAGTCAAGGGTATTGATACTCCTCAGACGCCACATGGATATAGTGGTCGGGCTGGTCTATACGAAGTTATGGATGTAAACACCGATATCCAAAATTTGATTGTCGCACGAGCTACCAGCTCAGAAATTCAGCGATTAGCAGTTTCTCAGGGTATGATAACAATGCGACAAGACGGATACCTAAAAGCCCTACAGGGGATTACAACAATCGAAGAAGTTAACCGCGTGGCAGCCGATACGGCATAAGAAAGAGGTGGGAAGAAATGAATAATCAAGAATTAAGGATCGAAGTTCTGCTCGAAGAAGTGGTACGTAAACGTGCCTCGGACCTTCACCTTCAAGTTGGCTTGCCGCCAATGCTGCGTATCGATGGTTCGCTTGTTGCCGTTAATGGCTACGGACCGCTTGATGAACCAGCCGTTGAGAGCCTGATTTTTGCTATTTTAGACCAAGACCAGCGCCAAATTTTGTTAAAGGACAAGGAATTTGACTTTAGCTTCGCTTTTGGTACTTTGGGGCGCTTCCGTGTTAACGCCTACCACGAACGCGGCAACCTGGCGGCAGCCCTTCGATTGATTCCAATTGATATTAAAACCTTGACTGAACTTGGTATGCCAAACGTTGTGATGGGTTTTGCTGACTACCCACGCGGCTTAGTCTTGGTGACTGGTCCAACTGGTAGCGGAAAATCAACGACTTTGGCAGCACTTGTCGACAAAATTAACAGTGAACGGGCTCAGCACATTATTACTATCGAAGATCCAATTGAATTTACGCACAAATCGAAAAAATCAGTCGTTGTGCAGCGTGAGGTTCACTATGATACTTACAGCTTCTCGGCAGCGCTGCGTTCGAGTCTGCGCCAGGACCCAGATGTCGTCTTGATTGGTGAGATGCGCGACCTTGAAACCATTAGTGCTGCGATTACGATTGCCGAGACTGGTCACTTGGTGTTCGCGACGTTACACACCAACAGCGCGGCTCAGTCAATTGACCGTATGATTGACGTCTTCCCGCCACACCAGCAACCGCAAATTAGGGCGCAGCTTTCGAATATTCTGATGGCGATTTGTTCACAGCGCTTAGTACCAGCTATTGGCGGAGGGCGAGTTGTGGCCGCTGAAGTGTTGGTCGCCAATTCAGCCGTCCGTAATATTATTCGTGAAGGCAAGTCACACCAACTTGACGCTGTCATTCAAACGGGTGCTGATCAGGGTATGCAGACGATGGATCGAACTTTGGCAGGACTAGTTCAAAGCGGTACGGTAACTTATGATAATGCGCGCGATTACGCCGTTGATTTAACCGAATTTGAAAGATTAATTAGAGGCTAGATATGAAGAAATTCTCCTATGAAGCGCGTGACCAAGCTTCTAACAAGATTGTTAAAGCTACGCTTCAGGCGGATTCTGAAAATGCGGCCGCTAGGCTTTTGGTAGAGCAGGGCTTTACACCTTTAAAAATTAAGGAAGAATCGGCCGACAAGAATTTGTTTGAGCGTCTATCGGGTCGGATAACTGTTAAAGACAAAGTCGTTTTTACACGTCAACTAGCTACACTGATTGGCGCTGGTTTGCCGTTATCTCAAAGTTTACATACGGTACTCGAGCAAACTCAAAACAAGCAGCTACAATCAGTTATTCAAGAGGTTACTGCATCGGTTGAAGGCGGTAAAAGTTTGTCAGATTCATTTTCGAAGCATACCGAGGTGTTTGATTCGGTATTTATCGCTTTGGTGTCAGCCGGTGAAATCTCAGGAACTTTAGACGAAGCTCTGCAGCGCGTCGCCAATCAACAAGAAAAAGACGCGGCGACAGCCAGTAAGATCAAAAGTGCACTTACGTATCCAATTATCGTACTGGTGGTTATTATGGGCGTAATGGCGTTCATGCTGTTTACGGTCGTACCGCAGGTTGAGAAGCTGTATCACGATTTGAAAAAGCAACTGCCGATGATTACGCAGGTAATGGTTAACGTGGCTAATTTTTTGGCGCAGTATTGGTGGTTGACGATTATAATCGTGGGTCTGGCGGTTTACTTCTTTATGCAGTACCTAAAGACTGAGGCAGGAATTAAATTTAAAGACTCATTTAAACTTAACGTGCCATTGTTTGGTACGATGTTTCGCAAGCTGTATATGGGGCGCTTTGCTCGAACTGGCCAAACCCTGCTTAGTACCGGTGTTAGTATGCTAGATATGCTAAAGATTACCGGTACGTCGATGAATAATACGATTCTTGAAAAAAGTATTATCCGCGCATCTGAAAAAGTGAAGGGCGGTAAGGCTTTATCAGTGGCCCTGCAGCCCGAAGATTACATTTTGCCGTTGGTGCCACAAATGATCAAGATTGGTGAACAATCTGGTCGTATCGACGAGATGATGGGTAAAGTCGCTCAGGTTTATGAAGATGAGCTTGATGAAGAGATTCGCAATATCTCCACCGCTATAGAGCCAATCTTGATGGTTGTTCTGGCGGTTGTCGCTGGCGGTATGGTGGGCGCGATTTTGTTGCCAATCTATGGCTTGGTCAACGGCATTAACGTATAGACAATCATATGACCATAGGCTACTATATACATAAGCAACTTGCTATAAAATTATAAGGTTCATTTGAAAGGTGGAAAAAATTCCTATGAACATTCAAAGAAAAACAAAAGGTTTTACAATCATCGAGGTTGTCTTGGTCCTAGCTATCGCTGGATTAATCTTCTTGATGGTGTTTACGGCCTTACCAGCGCTGCAGCGAAGCCAACGTGATACGGCGCGTAAGAACGACGTTAGCACAGTAGCATCGGCCGTTACGAGCTATTCATCGAATAATCGCGGGGCATTTCCAGATTCAGGCACATTGAGCTCATATGTCACGAATATGTCATCTAATACAACTTCTGTAGTTGTTAACCCTAATCCGGGCGCAGGTACCGTTAGCGGTGGCGATGGCGTTGTAACTGTCACTCAAGGAACATCATGCGGCACTAGTACTCCTGCCAGCGAGACTTTAAATGCAGGTACTACCCGTCAATTTACGGTTGTTACCAAGCTAGAGTCTGGTAATGGTGCATATTTCTGCCAAGATAGCTAATCATATAATTGAATGAAGTTTAAGAAGCGCCTGAAATTGGCGCTTCTTTTGATTTACCGCCACTGCTGATATGATAGTGCTTATGGAAATTACGATTTATATAACACTCATCTTGGTCGGCTTATGTATGGGCAGCTTTGCTGGAGCTATGACGTGGCGCCTACGCGCAGGTGAACTAGCTGACGATAAAAAGCGTGGTGACAACTACGACAAAACTGAATACAAGCAATTAAAGAAGTTAGCGCATGTCAAAACAGCCCAGGACAGGTCAGTTTGCTTGAACTGTTCATATAAACTTAGATGGTATGACCTTATACCACTTGTTAGCTGGTTATCACTTGGCGGCAAGTGTCGTAAATGTCATCAGCGAATCGGCTATTTTGAACCCTTAATGGAGCTGGGAACGGCGTTATTTTTTGTACTATCATTTGTTTTTTGGCCCGGTCAGCTTATTGAGCCTTTGCAAATCGTACATTTTATAATTTGGCTGATTGCTGGTGTTGCTTTGGCAATTTTGTTTGCCTACGACACTAAGTGGTTTTTGCTTCCAGATAAGCTTAACTATATATTAATCGGTCTTGGTCTAGCTAGCTCGGCTATTATTACTGTTTCATCTGGTAATCCAGCGGCTACCATAGGTAGTATTGCCGGATCGGTCGCAATTTTAAGCGGCATGTACTTTGTGATTTATCTGGTATCGCGCGGTAAATGGATTGGTTTTGGTGATATTAAGCTTGGGCTTGGCCTAGCCTTATTATTAGCCGATTGGCAGCTAGCATTTATTGCGCTATTTGTCGCAAATCTGGTCGGCTGTCTAATCGTGATACCTCTTATGATTATGGGTAAGCTAAAGCGCGACTCGCATATTCAATTTGGTCCACTTCTTATTATTGGTACGATTGTCGCCTGGCTAGCCGGTGCCGCCATCCTTAGCTGGTATAGTGGGATTGTGTTAGTCTAGACCTGGTTGTTGTTGCTTATGCTATAATTATCCTTAAATGGGCAGTTCAAATAAAAACGGTTTTACCCTTATCGAGACAATGCTTTTCTTGGCGATTACTGGTGCGCTCGTGGTAGCTGTTTTGATTGGTACTGGCGCTTCAATCAATATTCAGCGATATCGTGACAGTGTTACGTCTTTAAAATCTTTAATCCAAAGCCAATATTCGGATGTCTTGAATGTTCAAAATCAGCTAACGTCTAAAAATATTTCGTGTGATAGCAATGCGGATATTGGCACAACTGGCGCCACGGCTCCACGCGGCCAGTCCGATTGTGTAGTTATGGGCAAATACATCACAATAAACGGCTCAGATGTTACAACCAGCACTGTGATTGGGCACGCCAGCGGTACAACGACATCCGATTTATCCGATATCGGTTTAATACAGTCATACAACTTATCGACCTTACCTTCGTCCACCGAGACGTCGCAGTTAGAGTGGGGCACTCAGATTGCGTGGCCGAAGTCGGGTAGTGGTTCAAAAAATCCTCAGACGCCACGGTCCATCGCCATTCTGATTATTCGTTCACCGCAAAATGGTCAAAACTATACGTTCACCGGTGATGATATTACCGTACCTCTTAAATCGTTAGTTGTTGCCGGTACTACTGCTATTCCAGGTCAGGGCCAGCGTACAATATGCGTCGCATCGGGGGGGCTCACTAATAATAACGAGATGGCAATCTCGATAGGCGCCTATGCTGCCGGCAGTAGCGACATTGAGTCACGGTCCAATAGTGTCAATTTAAGCCTGGGGATTGATAGTCAATGTTAATGCGCAAAATATTTCAAAAAGGCGATACCTTAATTGAAGTCTTATTCGCCGTGACGGTTTTTAGCCTGGTCGTAGTTGGTGCTTTGTCGATTATGAATAGTAGTACAGCCGTTGGTGAACGAGCCCTTGAGACGACATTGGTACGTAACCAAATCGACGCACAGGCCGAGGCGCTTCGCTATATTCACGACTCGTTTGTCGCGACGTATCCAAATCCGGTAGCCGGTCAGCCATCGGCCGAGTGGTCAAAGATTGTCGCAAATGAAGAGACCACCGCTTCGGCGTTTGGGACTTGTACCTCACCATCAAAGGCTTTTGTAGTTAATACTAGTACTGAAAAAGTCGAGAGCAATTCAGTTATAACCACCAAAGTTCAGACATACGCGCAGTTGCGTTTTAGCCCGTCAGTATCATCGGAAGGTCTATGGGTCGAGGCGATTAAGTCTAATGTTACCAACAAATACATCGATTTCCATATCCGGGCTTGCTGGTATAGCCAGGGTCTTAATGTGCCAATGACATTAGGCACGATTGTGAGGCTATATGAACCGTAAAGGCTTTACTCTAATTGAGCTGATGCTGGCGATGACGTTTGTGTCGGCACTGTTACTAGCGATTGCGATGACCGTGATTCAAATTAGTCATATCTATACGCGAGGTCTGACTGTTAAGGAAGTTAATCAGGCTGGTCGTAGTTTGGCGATTGAGTTAAAACGTGGTGTATCGCAGGCGGCGCCATTTACTATTCCAGGTCCAAAATATATCGACAATATAAAGACACCTTGGGGTGGACGTTTGTGTATTGGACAGTACAGCTATATTTGGAATTACGGAAAGACGCTAAGTGATACGACGACTGACAAAAATAATAGTAATGTTTATACTGATGGCACCAAGATGAGCTTTATTAAAGTGCCCGATAGCGCTGGCGTGTATTGTTCGATACCAAGTTCATTGATAGATAAAACTAATGCTGTTGAAATGTTAGCTTCGGGTGATAACAGCTTAGCCTTACAAGGCTTCACGATTACTAATAATTCGACTGACCCAACGTCGGGTGAGGCAATCTACAGCATTTCGTATATTATCGGCACTAACGATCAGGCGGCTCTAAATCCAAGCTACACGTCGTGTAAGGCGCCAGATCAAAAAGACTCAAATATAAATTACTGCTCGATTAATCAGTTTGATATAGTAGTTCGTGCGTTAAATGCATTACAATAAATTATGAAAGTGAATAATAACATGGCAAAAAACGAAAAAGGTGCGGTATCGTTGTTTGTAGTTATCTTTGCGACGCTTCTTATAACAATTATAACGATTAGTTTTGCGCGCTTAATGACTAGTGATCAGCAGCAGGCCACGGCAGCCGACTTATCGCAAAGCGCCTATGATTCGGCCCAGTCTGGTGTCGAGGATGCCAAGCGGGCACTGCTAAATTACACAACACTTTGTAGTAGTGGTGATCCTAAATGTGGTACTGTTCAAGGTCATATTGATTCACCAAATTGTAACACTAGTGTTTCGGATCTTGTTACGCCACAAAACGGCGAGGTCTTGATTGCTCAGAATGCCAATGATAATGCTTTAAACCAGGCCTATACCTGCGTGACGATTACTCGCAACACCAATGACTATCTGGGCCAGTTGCAAGCTAACGCGTCTAAACTTATTCCACTGACCAGTGTGACGCCATTTAA
>JAJXYZ010000077.1 GCA_021780305.1 bacterium
TCTGGTGATGCTGTGGTAGCAGGCAATCAGACTGCCGGATCGGCAACAACTGGTAATGTCAGCAACAGTAATTCCACATCTGTCACATTTAATGTTTCTAACTAAATAAAGAGGGTAGTTAGGAGTCATTAGTATCGACATGATAGCGAGAGACGATGGCGTGGTGGCGCTCGTCTCTCGCCCCAAGAACTTATCTAATTAAAAGGAGGGGTTCAACATGAGGTTCAAACTATCGATTAAAAAAGGGTTAATCTATTGTTTGATCGCCATGCTGACGTTTGGTTATCCGACAATCACGCTCGAACATAGTGTCTTGGCGCTTGATGGTACAACCACGGCTAATGTCGTTGACACTACGGCAACCGGTCCGTCTGCCATTCAGGATACGACAACTACAGTACCGGTTGCGACAACCACAGCAGCGCCCGTCTCTACTGATACGACAACTGATATCAGTGCAACTCCGACCACCACTACAAATGAAACCTTGACTTTACCTGTCAGCGTAGCGCCTGTTACGACGCCTGTCGTGCAAGATGCTACGTTAGCATCAGACACCACAAATGTTGTTGATCCAGGCGCGCCTTCGGCTCCAGCAGCCAGTGCCGATTCAGCCGTATCATCGACGCCGCCTACGACGACAGCGAATACGATTGAAACGACGACTATATCAACTGCCAAGTCCGGTGATGCTTCGGTTATTAAAAATATCACAGCTGGTAATGCTACTACTGGAGGCGCTTTAGCTACTGATACTGTTTTGAACAACATCAACTCGTCGACTGGCGGCGGTATGGTAAGCTTTACGTCCAATGTAACCGGTGATGTAACCGGTGATATTCAGCTTTATCCGATGATTATTGGCGCTTTGTCATCTGGCGGCGTGATTTCTTCGCCAACCAATGTACCGAGTGTGGTGTCAAATACTAACAATCAAATTACTAACAACATTAGTCTAAATGCGGCCAGTGGTACTGCTATGGTTAGCGATAATATAACAGCTGGCAATGCCACGACTGGCAATGCCAGTACAGTGGTGAACATTATGAATATTGTTAACTCAATGATTTCAACCAATCAGTCATTTGTTGGGGTTATTAATATTTACGGTAACCTTAACGGTGATATCTTAATCGCTCCAGATTTTATTCCGCAGTTGCTGGCCAGTAATGCCGCCGCGACAAGTAGTGCTGCTACTGCCGGTGTCGTCGACAACTCACAAATTATAAACAATATTAGTCTGAACGCGACCAGCGGCACGGCAACGGTCGGTGGCAATGTAGCGGCGGGCAGCGCTACGAGCGGATCGGCGCTGACTAACCTGGTACTAATAAATCTGTCGGGCCATCAAGTCATTGCTAGTAATAGCTTGTTGGTATTCGTCAATGTTCTTGGTAAGTGGGTGGGTGTCATTGTTGACGCGCCAGCTGGTTCGACAGCCGCTGCTATTGGTAGCGGTGTGACGCAAAATACAGCGGCGGCGTTGCTACCAGCGGTCTCACCAACAATTAACTCAGTGATTACTAATAATGTTACGCTCAATTCACAGACTGGTGATGCTAGTGTGATGCGTAATGTACAAGCCGGCAACGCTGTAACTGGTAATGCGTCGGCCTCGGCTAATGTTCTTAATATGACGCAAAGTAATTTCGGCTTATCGGGTTGGTTTGGTGTCCTCTTTATCAATGTGTTTGGTAGTTGGTTTGGCAGTTTTGGGATTAATACCGGTAATGGCACAATACCACTAGCGACCGACTCACCAGCCATAAGTCAGTCACCTAGCGCTGCCCCTGTTGCAGTTAAATTTATTCCGAAGGTTGCTATTTTGCAATCAAGTCGTTCAGTTGTTGATGTTGAACAAGTGCCGACAATCAGCCAGCCTGTCGATACGACTATGGCGCTGCCGGCGGTTTTGGGCACACAAAGTACGCCGAATCAACCGGTCATCCAACCGTATAACTACACATTAGCGGCCTTTATCGCCCTCGCTATTCTAGCTGTCATTATTCGACGTATTTGGATAGCGGTCGTCGCCAAGCGTCATATCGCCTAAGTCTCCATAAAAGCGTATAATTAGACTTGCAAATGTGTGCATAAATTTGAGGTATTGTCTATGTCGGTGACTAGCTTCGATCAATTTATCGCGCAGTATCCAGCCCGTACTTATAAAAAAGGCGAGACTATTCTTTTGAAAGGTGATTTGCCCGAAGCGACTTATCTAGTCGAAACTGGCATTGTTAAGGTTTATACGATTAATACGCGTGGCGACGAACGACTGGTTGCCTTTATTAGAAGTGCCGAGGATTTCCCAGTCGGTTTTTCGCTGGGGATTGTTAACCAGGCGAACTACTTTTATGAAGCATTTACGGTCTGTAAATTAAGATTAATTCCGCCAAGCGACTATTTGCGTTACATGAGCTCGAGTATCGAGACGATGCAGCACCAAATGACTCGTTTAACGATTGTTCTAATTACGACCTTGGCGCGGGTTGATGCCCTGGAGCAGACTTATGCCGGTGATAAAATTGCGCGGACCTTAATGTATATGGCTGACCAATTTGGCGTCTTTTTAAGACCATATAATACTCGA
This sequence comes from bacterium, assembly GCA_021780305.1. GTDB lineage: Bacteria > Patescibacteriota > Saccharimonadia > Saccharimonadales > Saccharimonadaceae > UBA1547. The sequence continues at coordinate 2,591 of JAJXYZ010000077.1, forward strand.
CTAAAGTTAGCGGTTACACAACAAGAGATTGCCAATGCTCTAGGTCTAACCCGCGAGACAATTAATGTTGAGCTGAAAAAATTAGAACTTAAAAAACTACTTAGTCGGTCCAGGCATAGCTATGTTATTTATAGGGAGCGGCTCAATAAATACTTGGAGGAGCGTCGTTAATATTTTAAGTGCATTGTTATACTTGACATACTTTTCATACATAACTATACTAAATAAAGCATTAGGTATTTAAGGAGCAATAAATGCACGACAAAAAATTATATGGTACGGCTACTGTCGGTACCAAGGGCCAGATTGTGATTCCAGCTGATGCTCGCGAAGAGCTGCAGATAAATCCAGGTGACCATATGTATGTGATTGGTTCAGCGCGGCATGGCTTTGTTGGTCTGATTAAAGAGGCCGAGCTTGAGGATTTTATTGAGCGCATGAATATCCAAGTCGAAAGTTTCACAAAATTAAAAAACGAAAAAATGGAGTAACCACAGATAGTTTATGCATCATCATCTTACGCTTCGCAGTAAATTAATTATTATGATATCGGTCATGGCTAGCCTGTTTTTGGTGGCGCTTGACCAAACGATTATCGCGACGGCTTTAGGTAAAATTGTTGAACAGTTTAATGCCTTTGACTCATTAAGTTGGGTTATTACTGCCTACCTAGTGACAACGACAATTACCGTGCCGATTGCCGGTAAGTTATCTGACCTATTTGGACGTCGAACGATGTTACTCATCGGTGTGGCTGTTTTTACAATTGGGTCGCTTTCAAGTGGTCTTAGCGGCAATATTACACAACTGATTATCTGGCGAGCGCTACAGGGTATTGGTGGTGGTATTATCACGGCCAATGCATTTACGATCGTCGGTGACTTGTTTGCGGCGCGTGAGCGGGGCAAATGGCAGGGATTGATTGGTGCGGTATTTGGTTTAAGTTCAGTAGTTGGGCCGCTACTTGGTGGTTGGTTAACTGACGGTCAGAATATTTTTAACATGGTGACTAACTGGCGCTGGACATTCTTTATAAATGTACCAGTTGGCATTGTGGCCTTCATTCTGATCTTTACATATTCACCGGCCTTTCGTCATGCCTTAAAGCATAAAATCGATTATTTGGGTGCTGGCATATTAGCGCTAGGTTTAGGTACATTGATTTTTGCGGTTGATAACACTGAAACGATATTTGCTAATTTTCTAACTACCACTGGTATGTCGGTCACTTTACTCAAAACCATTATGTTTGCCTTTGTGGCGGCTATGATTGCATTGTTTGTCGTTGTTGAACGACGCGCTGATCAGCCGATTTTGCCTCCTCATTTCTTTAAAAACCGTAACTTCGTGCTGATTATGAGTATTGCTACTTTGTTTGGAGCAGCTTTTATGGGCTCAATCCTTTATCTGACACAGTTTAATCAGCAGGTCTTTGGGGCTACGCCGACTCAGTCTGGTTTGATGTTGCTACCGATGGTTGGCGGAATTATGGTCTCAAGTATTGGGGCTGGTCAGATTATCTCGCGAATTGGTAAATATAAAATCTTCATGCAAGTCGGCTTTACGGTGGCGACTATCGCGATGTTCTTACTGTCGACCTTAACGCCCGAAATTGGCTACGGCTATGAAGCTTTGATTATGGTGATATTAGGACTTGGTATGGGTGTGGCAATGCCGGTTATTAACCTGGCGGTCCAGAATGAGTTTGAGCAGAGCGAGTTAGGTGCCGCGACTAGTTCCAGTCAGTTATTTAGAAGCTTGGGGTCAACGATTGGTACAGCAGTATTTGGCGCTATGCTGACAGCTGGCATCGTGGCTCACCTTGGTAATGTCCAAGACAGCGCCTACATTCAGACGCTTAAGCAGAGTCCGGCAGCTTCAAAAATTGGTAATTTTAGCGATGCTAACACTATCCTCAATTTGAATATGCCAGATACCAAGGCGATGATTACTAATTCTGCTAATCAAAGTTTTCAGGCTATTCCAGAGCCGGCTCGAGATGTCGTTGCAAGTAGCTTCAAGTCGCAACAAGATCAGTTTGCGGGCACGGTGACGCACGCCTTTAGTACCAGCCTAAGTCGAATCTTCGTAACGGCTGCCGGCTTTATGATCGTGGCAACGATAGGGGTCTTTGCGCTGAAAGAACGAGCTTTACGTGTAGCAAAGCCAACCGAAACTCCCGGCGTTGAATAAAACATTAGCTTTTAAGTGGGGGCGGTATGACCGCCCCTGTTATTTTTTTAAAAAATCCTGCTTGCAAGTTATAAAAAATAAGTATATTATATAAAGCAGTAGCGTTATAACTAGACGCATTCTTGACGTGTGTTGTTTGTTTTGGTAGTATAGATGATGTGTCTCGCGCCAAAACTATATTTTAAAGGTCGAAGCGCGTGAGGCTGTACATAGTACAAGGAGTTAAAATCACATGCCAATAGCCATCGAATTTGTGTCGACTCGACGCAAAAAGATAGCCGTGGATGTGGTGCCTGCCGAATGGCAACTGTATATCGCACAGTAGAGTCGTCTGACTCAAATCCGAGTCTCGTTCACGAGACTTACAACAAAAAGAAAACACCCCAAGGCACCGGGGTGTTTTTGCTTATTTAGTGAACATTTACGATGAACGGGTTGGTGGTGTTACGCCGGCCGCCTTTAGCTGAGTGTCAAGTGCATCTCGTAGTTGATTGCCGCTACCGGTTTGTAAATCCTCGATAATACTATTTGATAGTTTGACACCGTTTAAGAAGTAGGTCGGTGTTGAGTCGACGCCGACTTTGTAACCGATTGCCTGATCAAACGATATCTTTTGGGCGACAGCCGAGGATGCCATGTCGGCTTGAAATTTTGTCGTGTCTAGGCCAAGCTGTGAAGCGTAATTTGTAAAAGTCGTGGTACGCTGGTCGACCGACAAGGTGTTCCACTCATTCTGCTTTTTATAAATCATGCTGTGCATTTCCCAGTATTTATTCTGTAGTCCGGCGGCTTCAACAGCACTGGCGGCTGATAGAGCATTTTGGTGAATACTAGTTAGCGGGAAGTTGCGGAAGATATAGGCCGTATAGTCTTTATACTCATTGATGATTTTTTCAACACCTGGTTCGGCGCTGCCGCAACCTGGACACTGAAAGTCACCGTACTCGGTTAATACAACTTTGCTATCGGCTTTGCCAAAAACATGATCGGCAATATTACCGTTTTGTTTTGAGGCGACCTGAATGCTACTCGGGTTTATATTGCTGGTATCAATCTTGGTACTGTTACTGCGTGACCAGATTACAAGTCCGGCCAGTAGCCCAAAAATGGCGACTACAAAAATTATCCATGCTTTCTTGCTCACAAAAAACTCCTTATGATTACTGTATTAATTGTAGCAAAGTCTGGGCCAGATAGGCAGACAGCTGTTGTACAATGGACCTATAATGTTTAGTCTACCGGTTATTCTATGGTGTTTATCAATTCTAATTTTAATATTATTGGCTGGTTTTAAGCCGCGCCAATCGACAGTCAGCCGATATGAAAAAGACCGGCGTGTGGCAGCGGGTGATAGCGAAACTAAATGGCTGGCGCATCGAGATTTATTAATTGGTCATATATTAAGACTGCAGCAGATTATTGTTGCGATTTTGATTATTATCAGTGTTAACTTTAGCGTAATGGCGTTCGGCATATGGCTTGGAATTGTATTATCGGTGATTGTGGCGCTTGAATATCAGGCGGTGGCTCATTTAGCTCGTTTGCAAAAAATATCCCAACGCCTTTACGTATCTCTAGAGGAGCGTGTCTTAAAGTTTGTCGATCGCTTCTCGGGCTTATTTAAATATCTTGGCACTGTTCAAACTGACTCCGAAGAAGAACTGCGTAGTCTTGATTCGCGCGAAGACTTACAGCACTTAATCGATCAATCTGTCGGTATTTTAACGCCAAATGAAAAGAAACTAATCGTAAATGGGCTGTCATTTAGTGATAGGTCGGTCGAATCAGTCATGACGCCGCGCAGTGTGATTGATTCAATTAAAAAAAGCGAGTTTTTGGGGCCGCTCATGCTTGATGAGCTTCATAAGACTGGTCATAGTCGTCTGCCGGTTTATGATGGCGACATTGATCATATTGTTGGTATTTTGCATCTGCAGAGTTTGCTGACGCTTGATATTAAGCGGTCGGTGACGGCTGAAAAGGCTATGGAATCCCAGGTCTTTTATATTCGAAGCGACCAGACGCTACAGCATGCCTTAGCTGCCTTTTTAAGAACACGCCACCACTTGTTTATGGTGGTTAATGAGTTCCGTGAAACAGTCGGTTTAATCACACTAGAGGATGTTATGGAAGCGCTACTGGGACATCGAATTATTGATGAGTTCGATGCTCATGATGACCTGAGGGCGGTGGCATTACGCAATATCCATGGTAATAACCACCCTGAAAATCGCCAAGATGTCTAGCTGCATAGGGGTAGAGGTGTTACAATATAACTAATTATGACAAGAACACTAGTCCGCGATGTGCCCTCAAAAATTGGCGAAACCGTAACAATTCGCGGTTGGCTTCATAAAAAGCGCCTGATGGGTGGCTTAAACTTTATTACTTTGCGCGATCGGAGTGGCTTAGCTCAGACGCTAATCGATAGTGGTGATGAGCTTGAAAAGCTACGTGGTTTGCAGATTGGTACTGTTTTAGCACTGACCGGCACGGTTGTGGCCGATGAGCGTGCACCCGGTGGCGCTGAGCTGCATGATGTTGTCGTGAATGTTGAGATGCCTGTAACCGACGAGCCTCCAATTGAAGTTGATAAACCGATTTCGCACAAATCTGAGCATCTTGATACGTTGTTTGAAAATCGAGTGCTTAATATTCGTAACATTAATGAACAGCGCATTTTCAAGATAAGGGCCGACCTGACGCGCTACATTCGCCAGTTTCTAAATGACAATGATTTTATCGAGATCGACACGCCAAAGCTATTAGCTGAAGCGACCGAAGGCGGAGCAGAAGTTTTTAAACTAGACTACTTTGGTAAAACAGCAACCTTGGCTCAAAGCCCACAATTTTATAAACAAATTATGGTTGGTGCTTTTGAGCGCGTTTATGAAATCGGTCATTCGTATCGAGCTGAACCAAGTGCGACAACCCGGCATTTGACCGAACTTACGATGCTTGATATCGAGATGGGCTTTGTTGAAGGTCACGATGAAGTACTTGATATGGTTGGCGACATGACGCAGTACACCTTGAAGCGCGTCTATGACGATCACGCTGAAGATTTGCGTATTTTGAATGCTCCAGAACTTAAATTAGCGGCTGACGGCAAAGTGCCGCGCTTTACGATTGCCGAAATTCACGATATGTACACCAAGGCGACAAAGACCGATACAACTGCCGAAAAGGATCTAATTCCGGATGAAGAGCGCTGGATTAGCGATTATGCCCGCAAGCAACTTGGGACTGATTTAGTCTATGCGATTCGTTTTCCAATTGAAGCGGCTAAGTTTTATCACAAACTGGATGTCGAGGATGGCACTGTACTATGGGGTGACCTGTTATTTCGTGGACTCGAGATTTCAACCGTGCCGCTACGTGAAAACAGTTACGACAAGATGATTGCCCAAATGAAGCAGGCTGGCCTAGATGTCGAGCACGATGGCTTTAAATACTATCTACAAGCCTTTAAGTTCGGCTTACCACAACACGGTGGTTGTGGTTTTGGGATTGATCGCTTGGTTCAAAAAACAATCGGCTTAGCTAATGTCAAAGAAGCAACATTATTCCCACGTGATATTAACCGCTTAACACCATAAGCCAATTCACAGCTACTTAGAAGTATAATCGCTCCATAATTAACTAATCGGAAAAATTTAATGTCACCACAGAACAATACGAAGATTATCGGCTTGGTTGTCGTTGTGTTGCTTTCGATAGCGGCTACGGCTGGTGTCGTGCTTATTAAAAACGGTCACGATGGTTCTGTCTCACTGTCTAATACTAGTAGCTACCAGACAGCCTCGACGACAGGTAGTGCGCCCCAAGCTTCAACGCCGAGCGCCAATTATAAGGACGGCAGCTACACAGCGCAGGGTAGTTTTGATACGCCTAGCGGTACTGAGCAAATCGGGGTTACTGTTAATCTAGCAAGTAATAAAATAACTTCGGTATCAGTTGATGACTCGTCAATTTACTCAGGTACATCATTTGCCTACACGGAGCGCTTTATTAATGGCCTAAATTCGGTCATTGTTGGCAAAAATATTAATACTGTCAATGTTGGGCGAATTTCGGGCGCCTCACTTACACCGATGGGCTTTAATAATGCCCTTGATACTATAAAAAGCCAGGCAAAAGTCTAAATCATGGAATTTGAGGCAATTGGAACCCAGTGGTGGATTCAGCCGGGTAAGGTTGAGCTAGACGCATCAATAATTAAGCAAACGATTGAAAAGATCGATAAGGCTTGGTCGCGCTTTCGGGATGATTCTAAAGTGACAAAGATGGCTAAAACGGCTGGTAGATATGAACTTACTAGTTCAGATGTCGAACTGTTAGAATGGTACCGCCAGCTATACGAAGCGACTGATGGTTTAGTAACACCGCTAATTGGGCAGACTATATCAGACGCTGGTTACGACAAGGATTATTCACTAACGCCAAAGTCATACATTCGGAAAACACCAGATTGGGATGAGGTGATATCGCTTGATGGGAAATCTTTAACTATTAAAAAGCCCTGGTTAATTGACGTCGGCGCTGCTGGTAAGGGTTATGCAGTTGATAAGGTGGCTGAACTTCTGAGGGGTGATTTTTGTGTCGATGCGGGTGGTGATATTAAAGTCGGTGATACTAAAATGGAGATTGGCCTTGAAGATCCGCGTAACCCAACGAAGTTAATCGGCGTGGCGACCGTCAAAGATGCCGCAATCTGCGGATCGGCCATTAGTCGTCGGGCTTGGCAAGATTGGCATCATATCATAAATCCAAAAACTTCGCGCCCAGTCGGCGATATTATTGCCACGTGGGTAATTTGCGGTAGTGCGATGCAGGCTGATGGTTTAGCCACGGCTTTATTTTTTGTTAGACCAGATAAACTGCAGCACCTAGCTGATTTTAAATACTGTATCATCTTCAGTGACGGCAGCGTTAAAGTGACAGACGATGAGTCAATAAAAATTTTTACGGAGACTAAATAAAGTGATTAGGTCGATTGAACGATTTATTGATAGTATTACCATGTATCGAGCCGTCCTATATAGCCTATATTTGATAGTAGCCACGGCAATTGGGCTCAGCTTATTTGGGCAACTTAGTTTTACGCTGGGCAGTTTAATTGTTACGCTGATAATTTTGTTAGTTGTGTCTTATGCGTCTAACCGGCTGTTTGCTTGGACGTTTTCGGTGCCATACAATCCTGAGTCATGGCAAATTACGGCGCTAATTATTTTCTTTTTAATTTTTCCACAGACTGATTTTAAGGGATATTTGGACGTGGCTATCATTGCTGCTATCTCGATGGCTTCTAAATATCTATTGGCAATTCGTGGTCGACATATTTTTAATCCAGCCGCGGTAGCAGTGGCAATTGGTGGATTACTAGGAGTTTTAAACGCCAGTTGGTGGATTGGAACACTATTTTTGTTACCAGTCACGGCCATTGTTGGATTTTTGTTGACATGGAAGTTACGTCACTTTTGGATGGTCGGACTTTACATGTTTGCAACCCTAAGCGTGGCGGTTATTTTAGCTAAGGTTACCGGACATGATGTTGGCGATTCGATAAAAAGTGCAATCATTTCAGGCCCAATGATTTTCGCTGGAGCTATTATGTTGACCGAACCATTAACTTCGCCGACAACTAAACGAGCGCAGATGTTATTTGGTGTATTAGTCGGTGGTTTATCTGGTGGTCATTTGGGCTGGATATCAAAACCAGACGTTGCTATTTTGGTCGGTAATGTCTATGCCTTTTTGATTGGCGCGCGTCGTTCAATTAGCTTGACCTATGCAGGCACGCGCGAAATCGCACCTACAATTCATGAATTTTTGTTCAAGCCGGTCCATAAATTAAACTTCAAACCTGGTCAGTACATCGAATTAACCTTACCTCATAATAAAACCGATGATCGCGGTATTAGGCGAGTATTCTCGATCGCTTCGCGTCCCAGTTCAGAATACTTACACTTAGGGTTGGTGATGCCAAAAACAGGCCACAGTACTTTTAAGCAAACACTTGTTAATCTAAAACCTGGCGCGATTGTTAGGGCAACACAAACCGGTGGAAGCTTCACGTTACCATATAGTAAGCGTAAGCCGCTCGTTTTTGTGGCTGGTGGAATCGGTATTACGCCGTTTCGGGCAATGCTTGATGATTTAATCGAAAAGGGCGAAAAGCGTCAAATTACCTTATTTTATGCAGTTCGTCGGCAAGAGCTTGCGGTTTACACTGACATTATTAGCCAAGCAATTCGGGCAATTGGCCTCCAGGTTGTGATTGTTGTTACCGAACCGTCGGTTGATTGGACGGGTGAGACTGGACGATTAACGGTCGATACGATTGCGAAATACGCACCCGATTTGGCAGATAGTAAGATCTATATATCCGGTCCAAATGCTATGGTGCAAGACATCCAGCGCGATCTGCACAGTTATGCAATTAGTCGATTTAATATAGTGACAGACTACTTCACGGGTTATTAAACGGCCAATTGGCGCTAACCTAAAAGCATAAATGGTATACTGAAACCAATGCAGGAAAATCCATATACCGAAGTACCAGCACCGATTATTGCAGCGCCGACGCCACCGCTCACGGTGATTGAGCCAGCTCAGGGCCGCCCATTTTTGGTCGTCTTTTTCTTTAGTTTTGTATGGGGTGTTTTTGGTGTCGATCGCTTTTATTTGGGTAAATTTTGGACTGGTATCTTAAAATTTTTGACTTTTGGTGGTTTTGGAATTTGGGCGATGCTTGATTTATCGCAGATTATGTCAGGCGCTATGCGCGACAAGCAGGGTAACGAGATGATTGATTATCTTCGTTATAAAAAATTAGCCGCCAAAATCGTCAAAGTCTTTGCGTTGGTCGTTGGCGTGACAGTTATTTTGGTGGGCATAGCTATATTTTATGCAATTTATAATATAGTTACGCAGTTAATGCAAAATGGTGGCCTAAACAATCTGGTACCAGGTGGTTTACAGATGCCAAATGTTAATCAATTATTGGGTCTTTAAGATTGTTCCAGATTGACCAAAAGCTAACTTCGTAAGATAATAAGTTGACATGATATTCGCAAAAAAAGCAGTTCTTATACTCGGTGCAATTTTACTGGGCGCGACGACCTCGATTAATATTGTCATGGCTCAGGGCTCGACGATGACTGACGCTCAAATCAGCCAGATCAAATCTAGCTGTTTAACCGCAAAAGATACTTTGGCGCAGTTGCACGCGAATGATGCCCTACTGCGCGTTAATCGTGGTCAAATGTATGAATCGATGGCTACAAAACTGATGACGCCATTTAATAATCGGGTGGATAACAATCACCTTAACTCAAAATATCTAGTAGCGGTAACTCAAGATTATAAGGACGCTTTAACGACTTTTCGAAATGACTACATAACTTATGAAGAAAGTTTATCATCGGCTTTAAAAATTGACTGTACGAAAGAGCCGGTCTCGTTTTATGACGCGGTGGCTGATGCGCGCACTAAACGTACGCAGGTACACAGTGATGTCCTTAAACTTCACCAGTATATTGATCAGTACAAGTCAACTTTCGAGCAATTCGTGACAGGACTGATGAATTTTAACGGGAGCAATAATTAATGGACGAAAATATTCAGACGGAGGTCGTTAGTACCGCTCAGCCAGTCCTGTCGTTTTGGGACCAGCATCGCTACCTTTTGTTGATTGCGGTCAGTATTGCTATCGCCATGTTTCTAGTGACAATCAGTATGGCGCTTTATAATAGTAGTGGCGCTGCGCAGCTTGATTTGAGTCGACCAGGCTATAGTACGGTTACAAGCCAAGCCGTCAAGAATGACAGTAACTTTGCTAATTATCCTGATACTGGGACGCTAGATAAATCATCAATTGATCAGTTTAGAAGTCTTTATAACGCTCAGGCTGTGAGTGCTAAAGCGGTTGATGCTTTTAGCGGCGACCCATTAGACCCAGCCGCACTTGAAATTAGCGCTCCAGTTGCGCCTGCTCAGTAACTATTTATCAGTTTGACTTAGTTTGACTCGTAGCCAATTATCGATAGCCCCGGCGCCCATACCAAGTACTAATTTGCCGTCATTTCGCGCTTTTTCGATTATTGACCATAATTTATCATTAAAATCGACAATATGAACATCTGACTTATTGGTTATATTTTGGATTAAATCCTTGGGTTGAAGTACTTTTAGCTTTGGGTCTTCACGCGATAGGTAGGTCGGTAGCCAATAAACTGCCTCAGCTAATTCAAATTGATTAGTATATTGGTCGCGTAGTTGGTGTTGACGGATGTTTTGATGTGGCTGATAGATTAAAACGATTTGATCAGAGATTTCACGGGCTAATTGCAGAGTGGCGGCTATTTCGGCCGGATGATGACCATAATCACTGTAAAGATTATTAGCTAGCTTTTCAAAACGTCGATCGGTGCCGGGGAAGTTTGACAAAATGTCAGTTGTATCCTGATTAAGCCCCAGGCGCTTTAGGGCGATTTGGACTAACGTGGCGTTGCGTCGATTATGTAGGCCACTCAGCTTAATATTTTCGTTAACCTGCAACGGTTCAACTAGGCTAACTTGGTTTTGATCATAAAATACTTCGGCGTGTTGATCGTCCCAGGCAAAAACCTGGTTACTTTGCTCAGCAAATTGACTAAATGCTTCAAGGTATTCTTCGGCTGTTGGGTAAGTGTCGGTATGATCATAGTCAATCGATGTAATAATCGACAAATACGGCTTGAAATGCAAAAAGTTACGGTCAAACTCATCACATTCGTACACGAAGTAACGGCTGGCTGGGTCAAATCGACCGCTCGGACCAAAACTGATGGTTGTGCCGATTGAATAACTAACAGGCACACCCAGCTGCATTAATGTCCAGACTAACATACCAGTGGTGGTGGTTTTTCCGTGAGTACCAGCCACTGCGATAAGCTGCAGATTTTTATCGCTAATTATATGGGCGAGTAGTTCATCACGTTTGGCGATTTTGATACCAAGTTTTTTAGCGAGGACTAACTCGGGATGGTCATTTGGTAAGGCGGCGGTGTAGATTAACCAATCGACAGTTTGCTTGTCATGGTAACTTTGTAAGAATTCTCCGTCTTGATTGCCAATGTGTATTTCGATGCCCAGGGCCATTAAATTATCCGTCATCAGGCTTGTTGAGCTGTCTGATCCAGCCACTTTGTAGCCGGCATCATACGCAATCTCAGCTAGTGGTCCAATGCCGACACCACCTATACCCGAAAAGTATATATTCATATCAATCAGTATATCACTTGCGGTAGGGGTGAGTAGTATGGTCTAATAGACTAAGCAACTTAAACAAAATAAACATGCTTAAACGATCTATATATAAATTACTCGAAACAACCCATTTCTGGCGCTACGTTAGTTTTTCTGAAGTGGCCGAGCTGTATACTTCGCGGACGCTACGTATCATCGGGCTTAATATCGCCTCTGGTTTTGCATCGGTTTATCTGTATCAAACTGGCTACGCGTTAAGCTTCATCATACTATTCTGGTTACTTTATTACGTCTCGAACATTATCATGAACTATTTTTCGGCCCATATTATCGCTTATTTTGGACCCAAGCACGGCACGTTATTTAGTAACCTGATTTATATTCCTGCTATGGTAGCGCTTGGCTTGGTGCCTAATTATGGCATACCGGCGATTATCATTTGGGGTGTTCTGGCTTCGCTATCATCTTGCCTATATCAGCTAAGTTACTTGGTTGAGTTTTCGAAAGTTAAAAGCGTTGATCATGCCGGTAAAGAAATTGGCTTTATGAATATCTTAGAGAAAATTTCAATCGGCATGAGCCCAATCGTCGGTGGCCTTATTGCGCTATTTTTCGGTGCTCAGGCGGTCATGATGATTGGGGCGGTTATATTTGTTTTTTCAGCTATGCCTTTATTCAAGACGATCGAGCAAACTCATGTTCGCCAACGCATAAATTTTCGCGACCTGTCATATCGAGTTTTCTTTCGTGGCTTTATATCAGAAATCGGGGTCGGAATTGACGTGGTAGCGACGGGGAATGTTTGGAGCTTATTTATTGCCTCAGTTATTTTTCCAAATTTAACCAATGAAATTTATGTTAGCCTGGGAGCTTTGTCGTCAGTAACCATTTTGGCTGCTGTCGGCGTATCTTATGCTTACGGTAAGTTGATTGATCGCAATCGTGGCGGTGATTTATTAAAGATTAGCGTGGTTGTGAACGCGCTTGTTCATGCCTCTCGGCCGTTTGCTAATGGGATTGCCTCGGTCGTTGGCACGAACGTAACTAACGAAATCGCGACAACCGGTATTACGATGTCTTATATGCGAGGTGCCTTTGATACGGCCGATTTGTCGGGACATCGAATTGCCTACCTGTCTACCATGCAGATATTTGCTTCGTTCGGTGCGATTATCGCCTGTGCGGCTTTACTTGTATGTTTATCGATGTTTGGCAATGTGAGCGGGCTGAAGGCATTTTTCTTTATAGCCTCAATTGGCGTTCTTCTGACAGGAACGGCACATTTTCACCTCTATAAAAAATAGTCATTATGTTATACTAATCTTAACATTGATGGTGGGGTTTAGGTGGCTGACAAACGGCGTGTAGAACGAAATATAAAGCAGTTGCAACGGATAAAAACGTGGCAGTTAGTTATTTTGTTTATTTTATCGTGTTTTGTATCGGCGACTTTTTTAAGGCTCAATAATATTGGTATGGTCCAGCGGCGAACCGCGGTGGTTAGTGCTGACGATGCTGGTGACAAGACCGCAACGATTGCCAGATTGTATGATTTACAACGCTATGTTTCGGCGCATATGAACACCGACTTGGGCAAGGGCGTCTATTTAGAGTCAAGCTATAAGCGCGACTATCAAGCAGCTATTGATGCTGCTGCAAATGACGGTAACCCTAACGGTAATATTTACAAAAAAGCACAAGAAGTTTGTGCGCCACAATTTACTCGATATTCGTATGCTTATTTGCAATGTACCACTGGTGAATTAGCCAAATATCCGGCTGCTAGTGACCCTGAATCATCGGTCAAGGCGCCAGCGTTGGATAACTATCTACATGCCTATGTATCACCCCTTTGGTCACCTGATTTTGCCGGTTGGTCGGTCCTTGTCAGTCTGATATTAGCAATCATGATCGCGGTTCGTTTGGTAGCTATAGCAGCCCTTCGAGCGGTATTACACCGACACTACAAAAGCATATAACTGTTGACAGGGGGCGGCGCAAGCTGTAATCTAACTCTCGTATAGCACTAATAGGAGGTTATAAGAACAATGGCTTACAGTCACACAAACTCAAAGGGCGTCACATACTACCTACATAGCACAGAAGTAACTCTACGTGGTGGTAAACCACAAACTATCTTCTTCTTCGCAAAGGTAGAGAAGAATGCAAAAGGACAACCAGTTGACCTTCCAGAAGACCGAGTTGTTAAAGAAAACCCACGCAACGGTTTCCTAACTGTTTCTAAGAAAAAATAGTTTTAAAAAAACTATATTGCAACATAAGCTTGTTTGGTAGTATGATATAACCAAACAAACAGGTGCCAAAAGGTCCCCCTCATCGGGGGCCTTTTTTGTTCCATACGTAACCGAGATGTAGTAGAATATACGTATATGTCTAATATGGTAGAAGTGCGCAATCTAAAAAAGCGCTACGGTGATAAGCAGGCCGTAGACGGTGTTAGTTTTGATGTTAAGAAGGGTGAGATTTTTGGTATTCTTGGCCCAAACGGTGCTGGCAAAACAACGACCCTTGAAATGATGGAGACGTTACGTGAAATCGATGACGGTACGGTTTTAATCGATGGTATCAATGTTGCCGAACAGCCCAATCGAATTAAATATATTATTGGCGTTCAGCCTCAGTCGCCTGCCTTTCAGGATAAAACCAAGCTGACTGAAGTAATCGAGATGTTCGCGGCCGCTTATGGCGAGCGGGTTGATCCAATGGAGTTTTTGCGCGACGTTGACCTAGAGGACAAAGCCGATAGTTACGTCGAGAGCCTATCTGGTGGTCAAAAACAGCGCCTTAGCATTACTACAGCCCTCGTACACGGTCCTAAGGTATTTTTCCTAGATGAGCCCACAACTGGCCTTGACCCCCAGGCAAGGCGTCATTTATGGGATTTAATTGAAAATGTTCGCAAAAAGGGCATAAGTGTCATTATGACAACCCATTACATGGATGAAGCCGAAGTGTTATGTGACCGGATTGCCGTCATGGACAACGGCAAGATTGTTGCCATTGATACACCAAAAAATCTGATTAAACAGTTACTGGCCCGCGGTTTTTCAAAAGAGCAGCACGTCGAACAAGCCAATCTTGAAGACGTCTTTATCGACCTAACTGGCAAGGGCTTGCGAGAGGATATTTAATGAAAAACAAATCTTTCTATACAATTCGCACGTTTGTTCGCATAAACACCAAACGGTTTTTCCGTGACAAGTTGGCGATATTCTTTTCAATCGGTTTCCCGCTGATATTTCTATTCGTTTTTGGCAACCTGAACAGTGGTAGTGGCGGCATGTCGTTTAAGGTCGCAGTTATTAACCAGTCGCAGACCCAGTTTTCAAAGGATTTCGTCAAGCAGCTAGCCGACAGCAAAGTTATAAAGGTTAACAGCGAAGTTACTACCTTAGACGCAGCCAAGGACAAGATGGGCCGATCTGAACTTGATGCGGCAATCGAACTACCATCTAATTTTGGTGATGTTGCAAAAGATACGAATTACCCAAGTGGTCAGGCTAAGGTGATCTATACCAATAATAATCAGCAGTCCGCTTCAGCTTTGACCTCGATTTTACAGGCGCAGTTCCAGGCGATTAACTCGAAGTTCGTAAAGACCGATATGCCACTGACCGTGACTAGCGAGCAGCTGAACGAGCGCAGTTTGTCGGCTTTTGACTATACCTTTGCTGGTTTACTTGGCTTCTCGATAATCGGTATTGGTATTTTTGGGCCGGTTAACGTCTTCCCGGAACTTAAAAAGATGGGCATTTTGCGTCGCCTAAGCACGACGCCGCTTAAAGTTTGGCAGTATTTCTTGTCGAATATGATTGGCCAGGCGGTTATTGGTCTAGTGGCGATGGGCGTAATGTTTATCTTTGCCTTAATCGTTTTCCACCTACAGGTGGTGGGGAATTTGTTTGAACTGGCCGCGTTCTTAATTATTGGCGTGATTACAATTCTGGGTATTGGTTTAGCACTGGGTGGCTGGGCCAAGAATGAACGTCAAGCCGCACCGCTGTCAAATATCATTGTCTTTCCGATGATGTTCCTGTCAGGTACGTTTTTCCCTAGGTTTTTGATGCCCGAGTGGTTGCAAAATGTTTCAAGCTTTTTGCCGCTAACCCCGATTATCGATGGAATTCGGTTGATACTAACCGAGGGCAAGCATTTGATTGACCTTGGTCCACAGCTTGGCCTGATTGGTATCTGGCTGGTTATAATTTACTTCATCGCTTTCCGTGTCTTCCGCTGGGAGTAGTTGACTTTTAATGCTACTTATGCTATAAATAAGGTATGACAGAAGGCTACTACGATAACGAGCTACTTCTAGACGGCAATGTCGTCAGGGACGGTGATGTATTGCCACCTGATGATCTAAGCCTTGGTGATAAAAAATCTGCTCCAGTCGAGCTGGAACGCCCCGAGGCCGATCAAGAAACTACCCAAACTCATAATCAGCATCCCGCCTACGTTCCTGGTCCATTAGAGACTCGCTTAGAAATCCATAAGGATCGAGTCGGCCCATATCGGCAACAGAGCGATAAAGAGGCTTGTATAGAGTGCGGTATTATATACGAAGATTTGTTGGCCGAGCAAGCGGCCTCAATTGCAGCTATGAATGCCGTAGATACTTTCGCAGCTAACTCTATTGCTAAAGCCCGTCGCAATAAATAAATGCATTACTAATTAAGTTGGTTCGCGCGCAGTTCTTTTCGAAGGCGCATCCAAATCTTTCCGAGCTCGTTTCGACCATCGCGGTTCGCACCCCATCCCCAAAAGTCATCTTTTGGTGAATCTTCGATAATATCTAAATTACCGCTCAATTCTAATTTATGTTTTACGTAGGGGTTTTGGACCAATTTAAGCTTACAAATCTCATACATAACTTCAACCTTAATTTCGTTCCAATCGTCAGGTGCTTTATCGGCATTAGTTTTTGCGATACTAAAGGCCTCGTGCGCTGAACGGGCATTGTATATCTGCTCAGCTAGTTCGGGCGCTGTCTCAAAAAAGTGGGTGGCTTGGTAGGCGTGTTCGGACGTCGCCCAGCGTCGGCCTTTATAATCTACCTGGAAAGAAGAGAAGTTATCGAAAGTGTAAAACTCACGAGGATAGAAACCGATAATATCACCTGATGTATCTAGGTCTGGATCGCGAAATTGAATTGGTCGTTGCATATAGCCATAATAGCAAAAAATATCCGAAGTGAAGGTTTTTTATGAGATCTATATTTGATGGGGTGTTATGCGGGAAGTCGGAACTAAATTGTTATTTTTGTGACACTACCATTTCTATGAGATACGTGCTGATAATCAATACTTGTGAGATCTTGAAGTCGGTTAATTGTTCCACCGTGTGTTACGATCAACGCTTTTAGAAAGCCGGAAGTTTTGAGACTATCAATAAAAGATTGTACTCGTGAATTATATTCGTCGAGTGTTTCTGCGTTTGGAATAGATACCGTGTCATTTGATGCCCAGAATACTTCCCAATCGTGCTTATCGCGGTGGTCACCTGTTGCATCGCCAAAGTTCCGTTCACGTAAACGTTCATCCTCAAAATAGGGTATGTCTGGGTATTTTATTCGGAACTCATGAGCCGTTTGAATGGCTCGATTAAGATCTGAAGTGTAAATAACGTCTATATTCTCGTCAAATTGCTTCGCAGCTTCTCGCGCTTGTGCTTTTCCTTTGTCGTTCAGCTCAGTATTAAGCCAACCTTGAACGATGCCATTCGCATTCGCGTCTGTTTCACCGTGTCGTACCAAGAATAACTCCATATTAGCAGTATAACAAAAACAGCCAGAAAAATTCTGACTGTCATAGATGGTTCATCTGGTGGGGCTGGATAGAGTTGAACTATCTACCAAGTGGTTATGAGCCGCCTGCTCTGACCGATGAGCTACAGCCCCGCTTCGGATATTATATCCTATTAGCCCCCAAGTGGGCTATAATA
>JAJXYZ010000030.1 GCA_021780305.1 bacterium
GACGCCTGGCTGAACATGAGCAGTATGCTCTTTGTCTTTTAGGGCGATATGAATAACATTATTAAGGTGAGCTGTCGTATTAATAATCAAACCCTTACCAATGGCGGCACCGGTCTGATTTGAACCAAAACCACGTGCTGTAATTGGCAAAATATGACCCTTTTCGGCAAGTTGCCACGAAAAACGAGCGGCTTTGCGAATATCATTTGTAACTCGTGGAAACATGACAAGTTCTGGCATTATAGTTAGTACGCTATTGTCGCGCGAAAAACGCTGACGAATAGATTTTGCTCCGGTAATCTCGCCTAGTATATGTTCGTTCAAATATTGCGCAATTTTACTCATACTCTCCATCCATAGTCTTTGTGGCTTGCTGTATTTATGATAGCACAAGCGTTGTTTATGGAATAGGAAGTTAGGTCTTTATCTGTTAAGGTTTTTTTGATATAGTAATTGGGTTACCAAAACGATACACGGTATGCGCAAGTGATGGCCCTATGAGTAAATCGTAGACACGCTAGCGTAACAAGTAGCATGCGCGCGAGTGGTGGAATTGGTAGACACGCTAGCCTTAGGAGCTAGTGCCTCCGGGCGTGAAGGTTCAAGTCCTTTCTCGCGTACCAAAGTAAAAGACCCGTCAATGACGGGTCTTTTACTTTGGTTATGTATTCGCGGTATCGCGAAACGCGAACAAGTTCATCTAAACAAAAAAGACGCCTAAGCGTCTTCTTTGCGGTAAAACGCGAGAGCTGCGATTCCGTAACTACGATTGTCCACCACAACAACTCCATTAGTGCCGGTCGGCGCCTCACACCTACCTGGATATGATAATACCATAAGCCCATTGGGTTTCAATAGACCAAATAAATGATTAACCGTCGAAAACTGTGGGTCACCATACGGCGGATCAGCAAAAATAACGTCAAACCTAAGGTCCGTACTATCAGCCCACGTAGCAACACCTGATTGAGTAGCCTTGGTTTCACCTTTACAACCTAATGTATCAATATTGTCTGTAATTGTTTGGATAGCCAATCGGTCTCGATCAACAAAGACAACATTTTTCGCACCACGGCTCAGCGCCTCAAAACCCAAAGCTCCCGAACCTGAAAACGCATCAAGCACTTCAGCATTCTCGACCGCACTACCGATACTATTAAACAACGCGCCTTTGATGCGATCACTCATTGGATGAGTCGCATGCCCACGCGGCGCCTTAATACTGCGCGAGCCAAATCGACCAGCAATAATCCTTACGTTCATTAATTATCAGTCCTAGCTAAATAATCGGCGTAATACCACCCAAGACAAACTGTACGCATAATTTCAGGCACAAGCACATCACGCGTTTCAATAGCCAACCTGCGCGTCCAACCACCTTCGCCAAACTCATCATACATTTTCATGTCATATATTTTTTTAACCATGTTATCAAATACTGTTTCAAAACCGATCTTTTCAACTTGATTAAACTCTGCATTAGTTGGATCGATGTCGGTGAACTTCAGAGTTGCAATCGTCGATGCAATACCCAACTCAAATGACAAGTGCGCTGAAAACACACCACCGACACCCCAGTATTGCCAGTTTTTTGAAATAGTATCAAGACCACCTTTACCTCTAATAATATTCTTATCGGCAATCGTTAGTCGCTCATGATGTGGCTTGCCCCATAATTCCTCAATCTTGTCGTTCAGTGGATAGTGGTGAGCGGGCGTTAGGCCATCGACAACTGCGTGCGCCATCCAAGCCGCTTCGAACGCAGCCCGTTGCTCATTGTTAGATCGTAGAGCTTCGGCCAAATTATATATATGATCATTTATTAACTCAATTAAGCCCCGATCCTCTGGTTTTGCGGGGTTAATATAGTGCCACGGTTCGTCTTTTGACGGACTCTTGCGCTTAATTGCATCTGGACCATTATTCCCTTCAAAGTGAAGTATCTGAGTTATTGTTGGAAAATTAGTGTCACGTGACAGACGTTTTTTTAGCAAACGCCTAGCTACCCGATCAATTTTTTGATGAACACCAACAATACTTCCGGAATCTTTACGAAATGTTGTACCTGCATACATGTTATTAGAATATAGTCATTTTAGTTTAGTGTTGTAAGGCGTTGATAATGTTGCACATTTGTCGCCAACTGTTTATATTTTAGCAGATTCTGGCCAGACTCGACAAAGAGCTTGGCCTCATTTTTAACCCGAGCGATTAAACGCGTGTCTGCCAAAGTAGCAATCTGCAGATTCAAGGCACCATGCTGAGCTCGGCCATAAATTTCACCAGGACCACGTAGTTTAAGATCAACTTCGGCTAGATAAAAGCCGTCGTTACTCTTTTCGATTTCTTTAAGGCGAACACTTGGTTTATCACTAGTACTAGTCACAAGATAACAATAGCTTTGATGAATACTGCGACCAACTCGACCGCGAAGTTGATGTAGTTGACTTAATCCAAACCGATCAGCGTCCTCGATTAGCATTACGGTGGCGTTTGGTACATCTACGCCAACCTCAACCACTGTCGTACTAACCAGAATATCAAGTTCGCCACTAGCGAACCGACTCATAACAGCATCTTTCTCGTCACTTTTCATTTTGCCATGAAGCAGGCCGATACGACGATGTTTAAATATCGAGTTTTGCAGCTTTTTATACTCATTTTGAACACTTTTTAGCTCGTTATCGGAATTATTGTCGATTAAGGTGCAAATCACATAGGCCTGACGGCCGGCTTTTATTTGCTCATCAATAAGCGTATATAGCTGAGCACGGCTATTTGGTGACCAAATCTTGGTTGTGATAGGAAGGCGGCCTTTTGGTAGCTCATTCAAAATCGAGATATCCAACTCCCCATAAACGGTTAAGGCCAGACTACGCGGAATCGGCGTTGCTGTCATCGCTAACATGTGCGGCATAAAATCTGACTTTTTTAAAAGCTCTTGACGCTGCGAGACGCCAAAACGGTGCTGTTCATCAATTACTACAAAGCCTAATTTATGGAAATGAACCGTCTCTTGAATTAATGCGTGTGTACCGATTACAACGTCAACTTCGCCGGTTTTGATCGCCTCATATAAATTCCTGCGCGCGACACCCTTAACACTACCCGTCAGCAGACCGACCCGAATATTAAAAGGTGATAGTAATTTAAGGAGTGTTTCGGCATGTTGAGTCGCAAGTATCTCAGTTGGCGCCATTAAAGCCGTCTGAAAACCACCGTGCGCTGCCTGTAGCGCCCCAATACCAGCTACAACAGTTTTACCAGCCCCAACATCACCTTGAAGCAACCGGTTCATCGGTACTTTTCGTTCGAAATCTTGAATAATCTCCCAAACCGCTAGACGCTGAGCATTAGTTAGCTTAAACGGCAGTTTTTCAACAAAATTCTTCACAACTGGCTGATTAAACGGAATATGCCAACCCTCAAGTTTAGAGTTTTCTTGACGATTTAACTGACTGGCTAGAAGTAACTCAAATAATTCCTCAAACGCTAAGCGTTCACGCGCCTTTTCGATATCTTCGACTGTTTTTGGAAAGTGCATAGCCAGAATCGCTTGTGACCGACTAAGCAGTTTTTCGGACTTTATGATATCCTCTGGTAAACTTTCCGGTAGCATTGTGATAAGTGGTTTTAATTCGGCCAGGATTTTACGAACCAATGGCGTCTTTAGACCTTTAATTGAACGGTAAATTGGTAGAACCCGATCTGTTTGAACCGGCATGTCGCTCACACGCTCGGCACTCGGATTAGTCAACTGGTAGCGATTATAGTTAAACTCAAACTCGCCTGAAAAAAAGAATTCTTCGCCTGATTTAAGTTGCGTCTCGCGGTAAGGCTGATTAAACCAAACCGCCTGTAGCTTACCGCTGTCATCCGCCAGAGTGGCGGTTGTTATTCGAAGGCCGCGCCGAACTGGTCGTGTTGTGATTTTTTCACACTTTGCCTTAATGGTCCGCTTGCCGGGTGCAATATCAATAATCCGCGTCACAGCCGAGTAGTCCTCGTGCGCACGCGGTAAAAAGTTAATTAAATCGCCCACCGTCAGTAAACCAGCATCTGCGAACTGCTGAGCAACCTTCGGACCAACACCTTTAATTTTCTCCAGCGAAGACACTAAGTTCATATAGATATCATAGCAAGATTAATATAATCGAGTTGCTTGGTGGCGCTATTTCGCCAGAATGAAGCTATTTTTGCCCTTTTTAACTAATGAGCGAGATTTGATAGGTTGATCTGAACTCAGCTTTTCGCCATTAACAGATACGGCGCCGGATTCAATTAGGCGACGAGCTTCACCGTTACTACTGGCAACGCCGCTAGTCACCAAAGATTCAATCACAGTCGAACCGACATTTACAGTTGGAATTTCAGCCGCTAATACCTCAATATCTTCATCCGACAAAGTCGTAAAAGCTTCGCCGCCAAACAATACCGACGTTACCCGCTCGACACTAGCGGTTCGCTCTGCACCGTGAACTAATAAAGTTACTTCGTGGGCTAGTGTTTTTTGAGCAGCACGCGCTCCAGGATTTGATTGAACCTCGGCTTCTAGAGCATCAATCTTATCTTTTGAAAGTAGTGTGTATATTTTTAACAGATCAACCACACTGGCATCATCGACGTTCAACCAAAATTGGTAAAAAGTATAAACACTTGTTTTTTTGTCATCTAACCAGACAGCTCCACCTTCGGACTTGCCAAATTTGACGCCGGTGGCTTTATTGACGATAAGCGGTACTGAATACACGTGCGCTTCATGCCCGTCTAAACGACGTATTAAATCAACGCCAGCGACCGAATTACCCCATTGATCAGCGCCACAAACCTGCAAACTGACGCCATATTCGCGATTAAGGTGCAAAAAGTCATAACCCTGAATTAATGAATAGCTAAACTCGGCGTAACTAATGCCCGTTCCATCAGCACCTATTCGCGCTTGGACAAAATCACGGCTCAACATCTGCGATAATGGAACGTTTTTACCAATCTCGCGCAGAAAATCGATGTAATTTATATTCTTAAACCAGTCATAGTTGTCGACCAGAGTAAAATCCTTACCAGCGAAAACAGTTTTGTACTGAGCAGCAATAGCAGCCTTATTTTTAGCAATTTCATCGAGTGTCTTAAGATTACGCTCATTCGCCTTGCCGTCTGGATCACCAATAATACCTGTCGCACCGCCTACTAATAGATAAGCTTTGTGTCCGGCATCAATGAAGTGACGGACCATCATAGTTGCGGCTAAATTCCCAATTTGCATACTGTCGGCACTTGGATCTACGCCAAAATAGAATGAAATTGGCTGTCCATCTAATAATGATAAATCTTTGATGGTCGTCTGATTGACGAAGCCACGCCAGGCTAGCTCTTCGGAAAGTTTCATTCTATCTCCTTTTAGTAATACTTATCTGATAGTATAGCAAAAGTTTGGCCTTTACGCACTCAAATTAGTGCTATAATGGTTGGTAATACTGCTTATGGGAAATATATAATTGTGGCTAAAAAACCTTTACACTCACGTACGTTAAGCGTGTATTCCAACCTATCTCGTCGTCGAAAAACTAAAAAAGACGCCGAATCCCGTCATCGTGCCCAATACTTAGCAACTTTGCCAAAAAATCCCGTCAAACGCTTGCTTTACCGCATGAAACCAAAAAACTTCTTTGGTTATTGGTTTAGTAAACGTGGCGGCATCATGGCCCTAAAAGTACTCGGTGTCAGTATATTATTGATTGCATTACTGATTGGAGGCCTTTTTGCCTATTTCCGTAAAGACCTTGATACAATCCGCCCAGGTGAACTGGCAAAACGTGTTCAATCAACTGTTACTACCTACAAAGATCGTAATGGAAATGTTTTGTGGGAAGACAAAGGTGATGGTAACTATAAATTAGTTGTCGATAGTAATGAGCTAAGTAATTATCTGAAGGAGGCTACCGTATCAATTGAGGACCGTGATTTTTACAAACACGGTGGCGTCAGCGCATCAGGCTTACTACGAGCGGTTGTTAATAACATCCAGGGTGGATCAACCCAGGGTGGATCAACACTTACACAACAGCTAGTCAAGCAAGTTTTCTTTTCCGACGAAGCCACCCAACGTGGTCTAAGTGGTATTCCGCGCAAGATTAAGGAAGTAATCTTATCGATTGAAGTTGAACGTATGTACAACAAAGACCAGATTCTGACATTGTACTTAAACGAATCGCCGTACGGTGGTCGTCGTAATGGCGCTGAATCTGGTGCGCAAACCTACTTTGGAAAGTCGGCGAAAGACTTAACTATACCAGAGGCTGCGTTGCTAGCCGCCATACCGCAAGACCCAACTGTATTTGATCCATATAACATCGCCGGCCATGACGCCTTAATTACGCGCCAGCACACAGTGATAGACGACATGGTACAACAGGGTTATATAACTAAAGCTCAGGGCGACGATGCCAAGGCATATCCAATACTTGACCACCTTGTACCCGAAGAGAGCCAATATAGTAACATCAAAGCGCCTCACTTCGTACAGATGGTCCGCAGTGAACTTGAATCTGAGTTCGGTAAGGCCACTGTTGGTCAGGGTGGTTTAACCGTCACAACAACACTTGATTTAAATGTTCAAAACAAACTTGAAGAAGCAATGAACACTCAATTTGGCGGTAGTGCGCCAAGAATATATGGCTTTACTAATGGTGCCGCAACCGTTGAAGACACTCAAACTGGGCAAATTATCGCCATGATGGGTAGCCGTAAATATGACTATCCAGGTTTCGGGCAAGTAAATGCCGCCACAGCTTATATTCAACCTGGCTCCACTATCAAACCCCTCGTTTACGCGCAGCTATTCCAACAGAAGGCGGCCGGTGCAGCAAACTTTGGAAGTGGCTCAAAGCTAATCAATAACAGCATACCTGGTATATACGGTGCTCCTTTATCTAATGCTAATGGAGATCCCGAAAACAGTGGTGCTACCTCAATTCGAACCGGCTTGGCTAACTCTTGGAATATTCCAGCCGTCGAGGCTATGGCGATTAGCGGCGTTCAACCGACTATTAAGACAATTCATGCATTGGGCGGTACGAGTTATTGTACGGTCGGACCCGACACAACCGTATTCCTAGCCGCTGCGATTGGTGGTTGCGGTATTAAGCAGCTTGACCTTGTAAACGCTTATGCGTCACTCGGCCGCGGTGGTGTCTATAAGCCACAATCAGATGTATTAAAAGTTACAAATAGTAGCGGTAGTGTTCTAAAGCAATGGACAGATACTGCCGGTACTCCAGTTGTTAGCCCTCAGGCTGCCTACACAGTGAGCGATATTCTACATGACGACAATGCACGAACCTTCGTCGGCATACATCGAACCGGTATGTATATCCCAGGCGTTGACTCAGCTGCAAAAACTGGTACATCCAACGCCGCTAACGCCGCCGGATCGCCAAAAGACATTTGGATGGTAAATTACTCGCAGGCTCTTACGATGGCTGTTTGGCTTGGTAATCCCGATACCACACCACTTAACAATAACGCTACATCCATCGTACCGGGGCAAATGCTTGATACAGTACTACAGTATGCCTACAAAACAGTGTACCAAGATGCAGGCAAATGGAAGCCTGGTGACTGGATCGCCCAACCAGCCGGCATTCAGCGAATTGGCTGTGGATCCGGTAACACACTGCAGGTAGTAGCCGGTCGGCCCGACCAAGCATGTGGCGAAGTATATCCAAGCTACTGGAACGCTACTCAAGGACTAACCAATGTTGATTTCGATAGTGCGACGAAAAAAATAGCAACTACTTGCACACCAAGTAGTCTGAAGGTAACCCAGTCAGTTATCAAGATTCCTCTAGTTTCATCAGTTACGCCCGACCAGGCTCTTTACATTGATCCAAAGGGAACTTACACCATGGCGGGGAGTTTGATGGATAGCACTGGTGATTGTACGACCGCCACAAATACTATAAATTCGCAACCACCAAACATAGGAACACCAACCTATAGCGCTACTACTGCCAACGGAAATGGAAATGGTGACAGCAGCTATACTGTCAGTGTAACGGCAAGCGCTAGTGGCTCAAACACTATTAGTAGCGTTACGTTCACTGTTGATAAAAAAACCTACCCAGGTACGGACAACGGTAGCGGTACCTATACAGCAACCGTCCCGACTAAGCCAACCACCGGCGTTGACTATGCAACTGCAACGGATTCGGCATCAAACCCCTCAACCGCCAAGTTCTAGAACCCAATTCTAGTAGTTAAGGAATTAAAATAACCCAGTCATATCTGGGTTATTTTGTTATCAGAAATTAATTTAATCTTGACTATTAAGCATACGGATTAAGTCATCTTCGTTCTGGGCTGACGAACGAGGCTTCTTAGAAGCTTTCTTATAAGAATCGGTTTGGTTATTCTCTGGTTTTTGTCGAGGCTGATATGGCTTACGTGTAGGCTTTTTAGCATGCATAGCTAACTGTTGGTCGTTATTATCGCTATGATACGCTGCAGGTGTCTGTATAGGCTCTACGATAGCCTCAGGCTTAACATATGTTTTCTTAGCAGGACGAGCTACCTTATCTTTTAGATTAAACGTGTGCTCTGAAGGCTTATTATGTTCGACTAATTTAGCAAACATCATCTTACCGGCTGCTGTTTGTAGACTACGAATAAATTCAATCTCAACCGTTTGACCAATTAGTTTATTGGCCCGCTCGACCACGACCATCGTGCCATCAGTCAAATGGCCAACAGCTTGATGTCCGTCTTGTCCTTTTTGAGTTAATTCCAACAGAATCTTTTCACCGGGTAAATATGCCATCCGTAGACTCATCGCTAGGTCGTTCACGTTCAAAACAATAATATTTTCGACTTGGGCTACCTTATTCAAGTTGTAGTCAATCGTACAAACCACACCGTTGTGCTGCTTGGCTAATTTTAGGAGTCGTTCATCGACACCTTCTTCAGCCCGACTACCATCTTGAAAGATTTCAACCTTAACGTTAGGCATGGCTTGCAGTTCGGTGACAATATCTAAACCGTGTCGTGCTCGACTACGTTTCTCGCTATCAGCATTGTCAGCCAGATATTGCAGTTCACCAATCACACTACGCGGTATAAACAGTGTATCACTACCGACAAAACCTGATTTTGCCACCGCAATAATACGACCGTCAATTAATACCGATGTATCGACAAAAATTGGCCGACCGGCTTTTTTATTCATTGGTTTAGTCGCACTTGTTGCCACTAAATAGGTAGCCTCTGCGGCGATAACCAACAGCAAGCTTATAATTAATATTTCCACTATGTTTTTCCTTACTTTTGTAAATAGTCGATGAGCGCTGTGCGCAAATCACCAACACCTTTAATAAATGAATTCTTGTCGTGAGTCTTTGGCGCAATCGCCTTTGAAAAGCCAAGTTTTTTAGCTTCTTGAACCCGACGGTCTGCCGCTTGAGCGGAGCGAATCTCGCCACCTAGTCCAACTTCACCAAATACCACTGTCTCGTCGTCTATTCGGCGACCGGCTGCCGCACTTGCGATAGCCATACAAACCGCCAAATCGGCCGCTTGATCGTTTAGGCGAATCCCGCCAACAACGTTGATGTAAATGTCTTTATCCGATAAGTTCAGCTTTGTGCGTCGTTCTAGAACGGCGATTAAAAGATTAAGACGGTTCAAATCAAATCCCGAGGCAGTACGTTTAGGATAGCCGAAACTGGTCGGATTTACAAGCGCCTGGATTTCAACCAGTAGTGGTCGGTTACCCTCAAGCGTCGCTAGGACCACAGAACCATCGGAGTTTTGGCGCTCAGCCAAAAGTGCTGCCGATGGATTTACAACCAGCCGAAGACCCTCTTCGACCATTTCAAAAATCGCGGCTTCGTTAGTCGAGCCGTAACGGTTTTTGGCTGCTCGCACTACCTTAAATCCACCGTAACGATCGCCTTCAAACTGCAAAACTACATCAACTAAATGTTCTAAAACTTTTGGACCAGCGATACTGCCTTCTTTAGTGACATGACCAACTAGGACGACCGCCGCACCAGCCTCTTTGGCGGCACGAATAATCACATTGCTACTGTTGGTAATTTGGCTGACAGTACCAGGAGCAGACGTAATATCGTCGAGGGATAAGGTTTGAATCGAGTCGATAATAACTAGCTTATATCGACCGGATCGGATTGTGGCGGCGATGTCGTCAGCGCTCGTACTGGCAACAAAGCTTAACTGCTCACTTTTTTCGGCACCTAAACGCTCTGCTCGAAGCTTAACCTGGCTGGACGACTCTTCGCCACTGGCGTACAAAACTGGGACTAATTTAGCAACCTGTGCACTAACTTGTAGTAATAACGTGCTTTTACCAATACCTGGTTGGCCAGCCATCAAAATTACACCACCCGGTAGAATGCCACCACCGAGCACATCATCAAGATCCAAGAAGCCAGTCGATAGACGTTTAATGCTATCCTCGGCACTAATCGACTGCATCGTTTGCGGAGTTAAGACTTGTCCGGAATGGACACTTTTAGCTACGGCCGACTTTCCAGTACTAGCCATGATCTGTTCAACCAGCGAGTTCCATTCACCACAATTTTCGCACCGTCCAGTCCACTTCCCGTAAGTTGCAGCGCAATTTTGACAGACAAACTGAGTTTTAGATTTAGCCATTGCTTGTATTATAACTTAGCTATATCCAACTTGGTAGCCTACAGACTTGGCGCCGGGGCGACAGTACTATCAATGCTGTTATTTAATTGTTGAGTACGGACTGTTAAAGCTTGGTATTTAGTATACATATCATTGTATGAACTGATTTCTGCGTTCAGACTAGTACGTTCAACTTCCAATGCGGTCGTTCTTGCTAACAGCGCTTCGCGCTCGCTGTTAAATTCCGCGGTCGAAGTAAAACTACCGGCTTTAGCTCGATTATTAAAGTCTTGAATGTCATTACTTAAAGTTGTTGCGTCCTTATTATAGGTCGCACTTTCACCAGTGATTTTCTTACCTAAAGCCGTGAGCTGGTTATAAAGTGTATCGGCCTGAGTCGAAAGTTGAGTAAAAATACTTTCATACTTATTATGTAAAGCCACTACTTTCTGCCTGTCGGTGAAATACTGCGAGTAATATTTTTCAAGATCGGGCGTCAAATTACCAAACTCGGTACCAAGTATCGAATGTAGCTCGTTTTGACGCTCACCAGCCTCATTGCGATTGTAATAATCCATCCGAGTTTTAAGCTCTGGAGTGGCAATTTTGGCATATTCAGCATCAAGCATATTACCAATTCTAGTTTTTTCACTATCACTCAACCTGTCCCAGGCAGCGTGCAACATCTCATGAGCTGCTGTCACCTCTTCAATACCATCCAACTCACTATTTGTAACATTGTAGATGTAGATATGAAGATTCGTATAGCATCCTAAGATTGGGTTTTTTGCCTCTTGTCGAGCGCAATTGGTATTGAATTGGGTCGCGTCTTCGACCACTGTATCACTAGCTGCTAAGTAAAATTTACCTTTATCAGATAAACCTGCTCGATCACTAATAGTATTGATTTGAGACGACGCCTGGTAATGCCAAACGTTCCATTGATCATAAATATACTGACGATTTAATATCAAAAATGCCGCCAAACCAAACATCACCAGACTAAAGATTGAGCCCGCTATCATTCCCCCAAAACTAGATTTCTTTTTCAACACTAACCTCAA
Source organism: bacterium (assembly GCA_021780305.1). GTDB lineage: Bacteria > Patescibacteriota > Saccharimonadia > Saccharimonadales > Saccharimonadaceae > UBA1547. The sequence continues at coordinate 11,712 of JAJXYZ010000030.1, forward strand.
TTATGCCACTTTTTGCAGTAGCTTTTAATACTGTCCCTTTTTCGTATTCACCCGATAAAATTCCATCGGCAATTTTATGCTCAAGCATATCTTGAATTGTACGCCTTAACGGTCTGGCGCCGTACTTTTCATCATAGCCCTTGTCGATCAGTAACCGTTTAGCATTAGGGGCAATTACTAAATGAACACCTTTTTGAATTAAACGTTCCTGAAGCTCGGCAATTAGATTGTCAAATATTCGTCCGATTTCTTTGCGCGTTAAGGCCCGAAAAGTTACGACAGCATCAAACCGATTAACCAGCTCTGGACGCATTAATTTATTCAAATCCTCACGTGTCGAAGCCGCATTTTCATCATGAATCTCATCTAACTTCTTTTGATCGGTTTTGCTGGCTGCATGAAAACCAAGATTCGACTCTTTCATTAAGCGATCAGATCCCAGATTACTCGTCAAGATGATAATAGCATTTGTAAAATCAACTTTATGACCCTTTGCATCAGTTAGCGAACCATCTTCAAGTATCTGAAGAAGTAAGTTAAAGACATCGCGGTGCGCTTTTTCAATTTCATCAAACAAGACAACGCTATAAGGCTGATGCTTGATTTTATCCGTCAGCTGACCGCCGTCATCATAACCAACATAACCCGCTGGCGCACCGAGCAAACGACTAGTGTTATGACGTTCACCAAATTCACTCATGTCAATCTTAATCAAAGATTCTTCACTTCCAAAAACCTCACGGGCTAGAACCTTTGCGAGCTCGGTTTTACCGACACCAGTTGGACCCATAAAAACAAATGAGCCAATTGGTCGTTTGCTGCTAGCCACACCAGAACGACTACGCCGAATCGCGCTCGAAACACGCTTAACCGCCTCTTCTTGACCGATAATATATTTGCCAAGATGCTTTTCAAGATTACGCAGTAGCTTAGCCTCTGACTTTTGAACGCGACGTACAGGAATACCCGTCATCGACGAAATTGCGCGCGCCACATCGTCATCGCTTAAGACGATTTGGGCTTTATCGCCCTGTTTTGACCTAGCTTCATCAATTCGCGTCGATATCTGACTAATTCGAGTTTTATAAAGCGCCGCACGCTCATAATCTTCACTGATTGCAGCATCTTCCATTTTTTCATTCAGATTTTTTAATTGTTTCATGTAGTCGCGAATCTTACTTGGGCGCTGTGATGATTTTACACGTACAAGCGCTGAAGCTTCATCAATCACGTCAATTGCCTTATCTGGCATAAAACGCTCGCTAATGTAGCGATCAGCCATGTAAACCGCATTTTCGATAACTTCGTCAGTCATGGTTACGCCGTGATGCTTCTCGTAATTCTTACGTAAACCTTTAACAATCGCGATTGTATCTTTAATTTTTGGCTCAGCCACAACAATCGCCTGTAAACGACGTTCTAGCGCTGTATCTTTTTCGATATGTTTACGATATTCATCAAGTGTAGTTGCGCCAATTAATTGCATTTCGCCGCGGGCTAAAACTGGCTTCAAAATATTTGCAGCATCGAGAGCGCCTTCGGCCGCACCAGCACCAACCAATAAGTGTAGCTCGTCAATAAAAATAATTGTATTTTTCTGTTCCTGCAATTCTGCCATGACATTTTTGAGTCTCTCCTCAAATTCACCACGATATTTCGTACCAGCAATCATGCCAGCCAAATCAAGTTGAACAATCCGCTTATCAAGTAAGTGATCGGGTACGTCTTCGCGCACGATTCGCTGCGCAAGGCCTTCGACAATTGCAGTCTTACCGACCCCTGGCTCACCAATTAGAACCGGGTTATTTTTAGTGCGACGGCTTAGTATTGTCACCATTCGCTCTTGTTCGTTATCACGACCAATTACCGGATCAAGTTTGCCCTCTTTGGCACGTAGCGTTAAATCAGTGCCATAAACTTCAAGCGCACCTTTACGGCCAGGCTGTTTTTTAGTCTTCGTCTTACCGCCCATATCATTATCGGCATACATATCACTTTGGCGATCGAAAAACTCTTCTAAATCAGCCGTCAGTTCTGGGATATCAACATTGATATCGCGAAGCAAAACAGTTGCTCGTGCATTTTTTTGGCTTAATATGCTATATAAAATATGCTCGGTTCCAAGATAATCTTGATGAAATTCCTGAGCAATCTCCCAACCCATTTTGAGTGTTAGTTTGGCAGTTTCACTTAAACCCTTCGCGCCTATACTAATGACAGTAGTCAAGGGCACTAGATTTAAAGCTGATTGAGCCTTGTCGAGTGTTACACCAGCATCAGCTAAAAGCTTTGCACCAACCGACGCACCCTGCGCCAGTACACCAAGTAATAAATGTTCTGTTCCAATATATGGACTATTGTAGCCTTGAGCAATTAAATTAGCGTGATGTAAGCTCATCCGAGCATTGTCGGTGAGGTGTGAGACAAATTCCGCAAAATCATCAGACATAATATTATTATCTATCCTCCCCCTATAAAAGCGCAAGCAAATTATATTTAATCACGTCGACTTTTATATATCTAGTATAGCAAAACTAGCACTCCAGTCAATGGAGTGCTAGTTGGTTATATGCAGGTATTTACTCTTTGGTTGACTCTTCAACTGCGTTTAGTAAACTATCCTCGATGTCGATTTTTGGAGCACGCGCCGCTGGACGAACGGCTGCTTGAGATTGCTCAATATCAAGCTCATATCCAGTCAAACGACTAGCAAGACGCACGTTTTGACCGGCACGACCAATCGCAATCGATTGCTGATCTTCGTTAACAAAAACAGTGGCTCGTTTATCCTTTTCGTTAATAACAACCTTAGCAACTTCGGCTGGGCTTAAAGCATTTTTGATAAACTGTTCGGCATTTGCATCAAAAGTGATGATATCAATTTTTTCTTGATCACCAATTTCGTTCATAACAGCCTGAACACGAGTACCATGACCACCAACAAAAGTTCCAACTGGATCAATTCCTGGAACAGTACTAGCAACTGCTAGTTTAGTACGTCGACCAGCTTCGCGGGCAATCGCTTTAATTTCAACTGCACCAGTATCAAGTTCGGGTACTTCTTGACGGAACAAGTAAGCTACAAATTCTTCATTGCCACGGCTCAATATTAGCTGTGGGCCACGATTGTCGCGCTCGATGTCTTTAATAAATACCTTAATACGACTACCGACATTGTAAAACTCACCCTGAATTTGTTCGCTTTGTGGAATAATTCCAGAGGCCTTACCAAGTTCAACACGAATAACCCGTGGTTCAACTCGTTGGACCGTACCGTTAACAACCGTACCAATTTTATCTTCATATTCTTCTAACACGACTTCACGCTCAGCTTCACGTAGGCGCTGCAGAACGACCTGCTTAGCGGTTTGAGCAGCTACACGCCCAAAGCTAATAACTTCGTGCTTCTCTTCGATAATGTCGCCAATTACAGCATCTTTTTTGACTTTTTTTGCGTCTTCAAGACTGATTTCGACAGCATCGCTACCAACTTCTTCAACGACTTCACGTGCGACATAGACACTTGCTGTGCCGTCGTTCATATTTAGTTCGCTGCGTACTTCTTGATCTCGTTCACCATTATCACGACGCCAAGCCGCGGCGATCGCCTGTTCAATAACCGACAAAATAGTTTCTTCGGGCAAGTTCTTTTCTTCGGCAATCGTGCGGACAGCTAGCGTCAGCTGCTTGATGTTAATTTCATCCATAATTCTCTCCTTTTCCTTTAATGAAAAAATCCGACCTGCCGGCCGGAATGTACATATTCATTATATCAGTACCGTATATGATTGCAATAGCCGTGAAAAAGCAAACTCGCAATGTTATAATACCTCAGATGTCGAATAAAGCATTTGGTTTTAAAATTCAGACTAAGCTCGCTGGCACACTAGCGCGTACTGGTGTAATTCACACCCCACATGGCGATATTAAGACGCCAGCGTTCATAGTTGTCGGTACAAAGGCCAACGTTAAAGCGATGACACCAGAAATGGTGCGCGATGTTCACGCTCAAGTTGTCCTTGCTAATGCCTATCATCTATATTTGCAGCCTGGCCACGAACTTATTTCGAAAGCTGGTGGGCTCAGTAAGTTCATGAATTGGAACGGACCAACATTTACCGACAGTGGTGGATTTCAAGTACTTTCACTCGGAAGTGGCTTTAAAAAAGTCCTAGCCATGACGACCGATGTCAACGCAGAGCTGACCATCGCTAAAAAAGGCGATCGACATGCTTGGGTAACGGACGACGGCGTCAAGTTCAAAAGTCACATAGATGGTAGTTTTCACTTCTTTACACCTGAATTTAGTATGCAAATCCAACATGGCATCGGCAGTGACGTCGCCATGGCCTTTGATGAATTAACCAGCCTGTCAGATACTCGTGCTTATCAAGAAGAATCTCTCGCTCGCACGCACACCTGGGCCGAACGTAGCCTCACCGAGATGAAACGCCTTAACGCCACCACGCCAGATTACTATCAAGCTTTATTCGGAGTTTTGCAGGGTGCAAACTATGAGGATTTACGAAAACAAACCGCCACCTGGATGGCCGAACGTGATTTCGACGGATTTGGCATCGGTGGCGCACTTGAAAAAGACGAGATGAGTACAATTATTCGATGGTGTAATGAAATTCTTCCTGAGAACAAACCGCGCCACCTTCTTGGTATATCCGAACCGGATGATATTTTCGCTGCCATCGAACAAGGTATCGATACCTTCGACTGCGTGTCGCCAACCCGGGTTGCTCGAAACGGCAGCGCCTACACACCACACGGTCGTGTTAACATTCGCGGCCAGAAATATAGAGAAGATTTCAGGCCTGTTGTCGAAGGCTGTAAATGCTATACCTGCACTAACTACACCGCTGCCTATATTAATCACCTGTCTCGAGCTAAAGAATCGTTAGCTGGCACCTTACTTAGTGTCCACAACGAATATTTCATCATCAAATTAGTTGACGACATACGAAGCTCTATTAACGACGGGACATTTTACGAATTCCGCAACCGTTTCCTTAAAGACTATTATTAGCGTTAAAAGAAAGATTAGGTACAGGTTGATTAGGACATGACGCCAGCACAGATTGTATCGCATCATGTTCTGCCTGTGTCACCCATAGTTGATACTTTTGCTTAACTGCAATTTGACGAGCCACATATTGACAACGAAAGTTCTTATTTGGCGGCAACCATGTTGCCGCATCACCATCAAGCTTATTAAGATTTGTCGGGCCATCGACCGCTAGCAACTCAAGTGGATCATTAGCAAGTTCCTCGCGTTTTGTAGCGGTAATATTCTGCGCGCCCTTTTGCCAGGCATCCGACAAAGCAACAACATGATCAATCTGGACCGCTGAACTACTACTCGCGCCTCGACTAAATTGAATCGTTTTACCGGTATATGGATCATTTAAAATACCCGATACAACATTACAGGATTGATCCAAGACGACGTTAGTTAGATCGCGATTCAAAATTATCTCCCTAGTATCACAACCATTGATCACCTTCCAGCCGTTACCGAACTGCGCCCGACTATAATCGGTCTTTGGCGCCCGTCCTTTTATACTGAGTGAGCTTAGCGCTGCAATAGCCGGTGAGGACGTGACCGAACTTGAACCAGCTGGATTGGTTAATGACTGAAATGGATTGCCATAATTAATTACAATCACAGTAATTACCGCAATTACAACTGTTACTAGACTAATTCTGCGACGACGGTAATGGTTTTCCATGTTACCTATTATGCACTACCGACGCTAATAGCGTCAGGCTTGTCTGATACAATAGACTATATGCAAATTGTACCAAGACTTATTCAAACTTTTATACCAGAAAATTATAATTTATCACTGACAATCGACCGTAATGGACGCAAATTTAACGGTTTAGTGTCTATAAAAGGCAAGCTACCGATTGGGTCAGATCAAATCGCACTTCATGCTAAGGAATTAGCAATCGACTCAATCCTTATCGATGGCAAAATAGCTGATTTCAGTTTTGGAGCAAATGATGAGCTAAAAATTACACATCCTGACTTAAAGGCCGGCAGTCATATTGTTGTCGTTAAATTTAGCGGCAAAATTACCGACCCAATGCACGGTATGTATCCCTGTTATTATGAAGATAATGGAGCCAAAAAAGAGCTACTAGCGACTCAATTTGAGAGTCACCACGCGCGTGAGGTATTTCCCTGTATTGACGAGCCTGAGGCTAAGGCAACTTTTGACGTCTGTTTAACAACCGAGACTAGCGTCAGTGTACTTGGCAATATGCCTATCAATTATCAAAGTATTGATGGTGCAACTTTAGTCACAACCTTTCAAACTACACCCCGAATGAGCACCTATTTACTGGCTTGGGTAATTGGAGAGTTAAATCAAAAAACCGCCAAAACCAAACGTGGTGTTGAAGTAAGCGTCTGGGCAACGCCCGCTCAAGCCACCGATAGCCTAGACTTTGCGCTAGGCATTGCAATTCGAACAATAGATTTTTATGAAAACTATTTCGGTGTCGAATATCCTTTGCCTAAATCCGATCACGTGGCACTACCTGACTTTTCGTCAGCCGCAATGGAAAACTGGGGTTTGATTACCTATCGTGAAATCGCGTTATTAACCGATCCAACAACAGGCGGCATTAGTAGCCGTCAATATATTGCGAGCGTAATCGCCCATGAACTTGCACATCAATGGTTTGGTAACCTGGTCACTATGAAGTGGTGGAATAATTTATGGCTAAACGAAAGTTTCGCAACTTTGATGTCATACCTCGCAGTTGATGATTTGTACCCAGAATGGAATAGTTGGTTCGACTTTTCGACAAGTGAAAGTATTATGGCTCTTAGGCGCGATAGTATTGATGGCGTTCAACCAGTTCAAATCGACGTTAATCATCCAGACGAAATAAATACCTTATTTGACGGTGCGATTGTATACGCCAAAGGCGCCAGACTACTTCGAATGCTTCAACACTATGTCGGTGATGCTGATTTTCAAGCTGGTTTGAAGCAATATTTTAATGAGTTTGCCTATCAAAACACCGAAGCTGATGATTTATGGGATCATATCGCAAAAGCTAGCGGCAAAGATATAACCGCCATGATGAATACCTGGATATCCCAGCCTGGCTATCCGATATTAAGTGTCAGTCAAGTTGATAACAAAATTAAATTATCGCAGGAACAGTTTTTCATCGGTCCACGCCAACCATCAAATCGGATTTGGCCGATTCCCCTTGCCGCCTCATCAGCCGACATGCCTGACTTAATGACAACAAGCGAGCTTACAGTCAACGCACCGACTACTGGCAATGTACACTTTAATGTTGGCGACAGTGCACACTTTATAACAAATTATTCTGAACCACTGCTAAATGATTTGATTAAATCGATAAGCCTTGGTCAACTCGATGTGATTGAACGAATTCAGTTACTTAATGAAGCGACCTTAATCGCCCGCAGCGGTCGTACTTCAACCGCCAGACTGATCCCCTTAATTGACGCATTTAAAAACGAAACCGAAGAACATGTCTGGACGATGATTTACGTCGCTCTGAGTGAGCTTCGAAAGTTTGTCGAAGATGACGAGATGTCCGAACACAAACTGCGTGAATTATCAGCTAACCTAGCCCGCTCTCAATACGAGAGACTTTCTTGGGGCAAAAAACCAAATGAGACCGAAGACGATACCAAGCTCCGCGCGACCATACTTAGCATGATGCTTTACGGCGAAGATAAGTCAGCCATCGCAAAAGCACGCGAGCTATACGACAGTCAAGACCTTAATACGCTTGACGCTGAGTTACGACCGTTAATTATTAGTTCGGTAGTTCGCCACGGCGAAGATCAACTTGTTGACGACCTGATGCAAACTTACACCACCACACAGTCGAGCGACCTTCGACAGGATATTTGTCTCGGAGTTACTAGCACCCGCTCACAAACTAAAATTAATCAGTTGTTAGACAATATTAAGACGAGCTCGGTCGTACGACCGCAAGATGCCGCACATTGGTTTGTATACCTGATACGTGGCCGAGAGAGCCGC
>JAJXYZ010000031.1 GCA_021780305.1 bacterium
ACTAGACAATTGGCCGTATGGCTCTAATAAAGAGCCTGATACAAATATACGGCGCCTACGCCAAGACACACCACGGACACAAAATAGACCATACGTGCCAAATTAGGCTTATGAACCTGCAGCTTCACGGGAATCATTAGTGTGACGAGCAGCACTATAGGTATAATTAAGGGCGTAAAATACCTACCTTGTATACCATCCACAAACCACCACCCGGTAGGTGTAAATGCTACATACAATGCGGCAAATATAGTTATCGAGCTAGCTATAGCCCCCACTCCTAATAAGCAAATCTGCTTTCTAACATTCTGTATCTCAGCCCTTGCATAAATCGGAATGCCCACTAAAACTATAGATAACATAACAGTGAGTATTATCGGCAGAGCTATGGTGTTATCACTTATCGTAAATAACGCCTGCTGATAATATCTGTCACCATATATTATAATGCTCCTAAGGGATGCTTCGATAAAATACAGCGGGTGGCTTATAATAAATGAGATTTGTTCAGTCGGCACTATAGATACATGGTCTGCCCTCTGAGAAATGAGCGAGACTGAAGTGACTTTTGTTAAGTGAGTCCAGGCTACCGATGCGATCACTGCAAATGACAAAGATGCCGTCTTGTATATAACAGATACTTTCTTTGAAAGAAAGAAATCACCAGGAACAAACAAAAGTGCAAAACTAATAAATATGTAATTCACCTTGACTAATGGCAACATAATCGCCGCAGCAATTAGTCCGAAAAATACTTTTTTATTTTTACTATCGTCTAGAAGAGCCCGAAAGAACAGGGCAAAAAAGAGCAATGACAATCCGATAAGTACATTATCAGCGCTTATAGTCGAGGCCTGGAATATTGCCGTAGGCACCAACGCCATGATAAAAAATAGCCACACCAGCTTCTTGTCCCGCATGAGCCATATGGCGAACGCTGCAATTGCTACATATACAATAAGCGAGAATAGCCTAGCTAAAAAAAGAGTTTGCAATAATGTCAGTTTTAAAATATTAGATATTACTATCCCTATAACTGCCCCCGGATAGGCAACCGGTGAATAAGTTGCAAATGACCAGAAATCGCTTTGACTACTAGACGGTACTGCATCGCCTATCTTATCGTACATAGAGGCGTCGGTCACATCCTTCCTGTGGATAATGTCACTGCCGTGAATTACATCCAGGATGTCATATGTTCTATAATTTGTAAGTTTAATAAAGTTGTCTGGCATCAAATCACCAATACTGCCGTCTTTCACGTGAGGCAATAACTCGCCTCTACTTATCTGGTACGCTCTGGCGAAATGAGAGGGTTCATCAAGCCCCCAAAGTGGTGGAGTTAGACCAACAAAGACAACACCAAACATCAACGCAACGATAACAAATATCCAGTGCGGCCTGGTCAGTATGGCTACTGCTTTATTGAGTTTCATTATTTATTCATTATCTCATACAAATATAATTTTCCTAAAGCACGCGCATATCTAGCCGAGCCAACAAAAGCTAAGATTCCATACATAAGAGTACATCGTTTTAATATAATATTTTATAATACCAAAGTATTGAAACCGCCAGACAAAGGGAGGTTATTATAGGATAAGCTACTCGGGCACTAACGTCTGATACATTAAGCCTGGATCGTATTAATATACGAATTCCATATAACAAGAACGGTAAAATAGGTATGAAATACCTGCCCTGCACCCCACTAACAAGCTCCAGTCCAACTCTAGTGTATGCAAGGAACAACGTCGTAATAATTGCCGCAACACTCGCCATACTGGCTATAATATATATAGCCGACTGGACTTTCGCTTTATTAGTTTCTAAGCGCTTATCGCTGTCTAGCTTTATGAGAGTCGTTAGCGCCAATAGCGATACTAGCGTGTAAACTATTGGCATAGGTACAAGAATAAAGCTTGATCCAAATATGCCAATAATCTGAGGAACCCAGTCAATATTAATAATGCTATTAAGGATCATGTAAATATATCCGGCTGGGTGTAGGAAAATCCAGTTAAGCTGATCGTGAAAACTAACGCCCGGTGGCGTCATAGCGGCGCTAGAGCCTAGGCCGGAAACCATCCAGGTTGTTATCAAGATACTCAACAAAGGAATTATTATCCTTAGTAAAATCTTGGACCTACGAGACGTACGTTTTTCTATATACAAGAACGGTAGAATTAAAATAAACAGCATATATGGCGGCTTAATTAATGCGATCAAGGCTGAAACCAGCGCAAGTGGTATTACGTATTTGCGCCACAGGCTCTCTTGTGTATGAGAAATACGATACATAAAAGCAAACAGTAGTAGACACAGCGACGTCAGCAATGGATCAGCGCTCACGACTGAGGCCTGGTATAAAGTTGATGGCAGAAGCGCTATTATAAATACAGCCCAGCGGAATGATGACTGTCTGAGGATATATAATGAAATAAATACAAGCGCTACATAGAAAATTAACGTCGCAGCTCTAGCCGCGTAAGTAAGAGGCAGTATAGTGTGTTGAAATAGACTATCGATAAACACACCACTGGCTGGCACCAAATACGCAACAGTAGGATACGCAAGTTCACCAAATGGACTCGCTACGATCTTGTCGCTGCTCAGTGGAACACCTCCTACCATGGCGTACTTGGTAATACTATCCACTTGCTTGGTGTCGCCCGGCTTATGGTCATTAATATCAATATCCTTAAGAGTATTCAGAGACACTAGTGATTGCGGTATACCTCCGCCATATGACTTTACGCCGTTAACCACCGTAGCCTGTTTCGTAAAGCTTCCCCTACTTACCTGATAGGTTCGCGCGAAATGAACATTTTCATCGGGCCCCCACAGTGGTGGAGTTAAGGCGATAAAAAAAGTTCCAAAAATTAATGCAACGACAGCGAACGTCCAGTGTGTTTGCGTAAACCTGGCTATATATTTATCAAACTTCATACGTTTTTTATTATCTCACACTAATATCGTTTTATCATAACACTTCAGGCCGCATCTAATAATTACGCGTGTCCATTTTAGTTATGTTGTAAATTAAGTTATTAACTTGTTATACCGGTTATGTTACAGTGATAAGTAGTGCATATTAGATTAAAAATCAACAGACATTATGAAAATAAATAACATCAAAAAACTATCCCACAACAAAAAGCTTATTGCCTCTATTATTGCTGTGGTTATTTTATTGATTGTCGCGATATTTGTCTACGCTTTTTACGGCGGCGGTTCTAATAAGTCGACTCAAAACCCCGCATCATCCGACAGTACAAATCAAACACAAAGCACAGATACACCCGCCGCTACATCGTCCAGTGCACCTAGCCAGACCGACGCAAACAGCGCTGCGTCAAATAGCGTAAAAACCACCACCAACACGAGCTCGCCAACGCCAACCCCCTCAAGCCCGACGAACAATACTGTTAGCATCGGTATATCATCCACTCAACAAACCGCAACAACATATAAAGTAAATACTATTATCTATGCTGTCGAAAGCGACGGGACTTGCACGCTCACTTTGACAAAATCTGGATCAACTACAATTACTCAAACAGCTGGCGTCCAGTCATTACCTAGCAGTTCAACCTGCAAAGGCTTCGACATACCGATGAGTCAACTCAGCCAGGGCCAATGGCAGCTATCTCTGGCATTCTCAAACACTACAGATAACGGCATAGTAACTCAGACGATTGAAGTTAAGTAGGCGTTATCAGATGTTATTACCCATAAAAACAAGTCGAAATACCTACCAGTACCTTAAATATTTCATAGTCTTTGCTATTGCAATACTCGGTGTTGTCATAATACTTGTCTCGCGCAATCAAGCAGAAGCAACTACCTCGGCAACTAGCTACCAAGCTGGTAGGATCATTGATGATGCTATATTCACTAATTATAATTCGATGTCGGTAGCCCAAATACAAGATTTTTTGAATAGTAAGGTTACAAACTGCGATACACAAGGAACTCAGCCCGCATCCGACTTTGGTCGTCCAGACCTAACACATGCTCAATACGCAGCCCTGGTCGGCTGGGCCGCTCCTCCATACACCTGTTTAAAGGACTACACCGAGAACGGACTAACGGCTGCTCAGATTATATATAATGTTGCGCAAAAGTATCAAATAAACCCTCAGGTACTTATAGTCCTCCTGCAGAAAGAACAGGGCCTGGTTAAAGATTCTTGGCCTCTATCTACGCAATATAGAACCGCGACCGGATATGGCTGCCCAGACACATCTGTGTGTAATACGGTTTACTACGGCTTTACCAATCAAGTTACGTGGTCGGCGACTATGTTTAGGGCTATTCTGAATAATAACCCAAACTGGTATACGCCTTATGTGCTTGGAAATAACTACATACGATACAACCCGGCGACGAGCTGTGGTGGTACGACTGTTAACATACAGAACCTTTCTACACAGGCACTTTATAACTACACACCATACCAGCCCAACGCAGCTGCTTTGAACGCCGGCTACGGCAACGGTGACAGCTGTAGCTCATATGGTAACCGGAACTTCTATCTATATTTCAACGATTGGTTTGGCAACTCCATACTAGCAAATTTGCCAGGCTGCCAGGCTGCCACCAACACGACACTTGCCTGTATATGGCGACTATATAATCCGGTTGGCGGAGCTGAGTACCTAACAGGCTCAAACCAGGTAAGGGACAGTTTGTATGTTCAGAATAGCTATCAGTATTCTGGCATAGCCTTCTATGGCAACGTCGTTATCATGCCCTACAACATACCGGTCTATAGGTTAACTGATCCAAACGGTGGCGTGTTCTTGACAGTATCACTATCAGACTACGATAACCTAGTTGCAGCCGGATATACTGGCAATGGCGTCGACTTCTATGCCGATCCTCCCTACTCAAATAGCGGCTATCCGGTATATAGGCTGTATAATCCTACAACCAAACAATATATCTGGACCGGTAGTGCATTAGAGCGTCAGACTCTGATTGGCTATGGGTATACGGATCAAGGACAGGCATTCAGCTCGATCAGCCCAGTAAGACAAGAAATGGCCCCGCCTGCCGGAAAGGCCCTAGTATATAGGTTCTATATTGCAGCAACATACAGCCACTTCTGGACCACAGACATAAACGAGCGTGATTCGATGATCCAGGCTGGGTATAAATACGAAGGGGTCGCCTGGTATTCATCAACCGACACCAACGACAAGCCGTTGTATCGCCTATACTCCGCCTATTTGAATCAACATCTATTCACTACCGATCCTAATGAAAAGGCAGTACTTAGCACTAGTGGTATGTGGACTTACGAAGGTATTAGTGAATATGTAAGCCCAACAGCAAACTCCAGCCCAGTTTATAGGCTATATGCACCAAGCCTCAAAACTCACCTATACACACAAGATCCTAACGAAAGGTCGGTATTGCTTGCGAGTGGTAACTGGAACGATGAGGGCGTAGCCTGGTATCAACCGTAACGGTTTATCGTTGAGTCAACCTCATAAAATGCATTGTCTTTATTAATATTCGGGTTCAGGTCAGGATCATGGTCGATATACTTCTGCCAACGGCGCTTAAACAGCCTGACTGCTGCCTGCATTTCCTTGGTATCGCGCTTTTTAAGTTCGCTCGGTAGTCCAACGCTAATTGACTCGTGGTGTATTAGCCGTACGTGTGGTGTATAGACATTATATAGTCCCTTTTCACGCAGTCGCAGACACAAATCAACATCGTTATAGGTCACTCGGAATTTCTCGTCAAATCCACCAACTGAATCATAAACATCCTTGCGAATCATCATACAGGCAGCCGTTACGGCCGTCATATTGTGTTTAGTATTTAGGTACAGGTGCTGGTTTGGAGGTAATCCGTGATTAACGGTCATAGAGAATGAGTTCGCAGCTACGCCACCCAAACCTATACCGATACCGGCATGTTGAACGTGAATCCTGTCGGGAAAGTACAACAAGCAACCAACCGCGCCAATCTCGCTACGTTGTGCGTCACCAGCCATGAGCTCTAGCCAGTTTGGCGTTATAACCTCGGTATCATTATTCAACATCACTAGCAGCTCTCCGTTGGCCTTACGCGCGCCTTCATTACAGCTACGTGCATAACTAAACGGCTGTTCTGGCCACACAACAACTTTTATGTTGTTGTGTTTTGCCTGCAAGCGCTTATACCAAGACAGCACCGACTTTTCCGTTGAGCCAGTGTCAACCAAGATAATTTCAAAGTTTTTATATGTAGTTTTTTTATAAATTGAATCTACACAACGTTTGACAATAGAATACTGATTTTTGGTCGGGATAACAATAGATATTAGTGGATTATCCTTTATTGGATACTCAACTATCCAATAGCCCTTATTTTTTTGGTCTTGTTTGACGACCGCATCGGGATATCCCCTACGCACCAAATCATCATGAATAGCCTGATACTGCGCCTCAATAACATATGGTTTTGAGTCAGTACTTTTGGCAGTTGACTGATCGTGGATTCGCCAACTGTATAGCACCGTTGGTATGTGATGAATTCTGTCAGTGGCACTTGTGATACGCAGGAATAAATCCCAGTCCTGGGCGCCGTTATATTCCTTTTTAGGGCCACCGACTTTATCTAACAGAGTCTTACGGACAACCGCCAGGTGAGTTATGTAGTTCACGCTGTGCAGAAAGTCAGGATTCCAATCTGGTTTGAAAAATGGCGCACCATAATCTTTTCTGTCTTTAGTAATTTTATCTTCATCGCTGTATAGAAAGTCGATTGAGTTATCGTCATTCAGTGCCCTAACAACCTCAAACAGTGCATTGGGCCACAATATATCATCGTGATCGAATAAAGCCACATACTCGCCGGTCACCATTTTAATCGCTTCGTTAGTTGCGCCAGCGATGTGTCGATTGTTTTTCAAGAACTTATATTTAATTCGATTATCTATCAGACTATACTCTTTAATTATATCGCGTACTCGACTATCACTCGAAGCATCGTCGACTATACAGAGCTCCCAGTTCTCGTAGATTTGAGCTATAACCGATTCCAGGCAATCTCGCAAAAAGACAAGGTCTGTGTTATATGTTGGGACGACGATAGATATAAGTGGGCGGTATGTCGACTGATCGGATTGACGCTTAAGTGCGGACGCCGTAATAGCATCTGGTAGATTATTGTTAATCCACTGATCATAAATTTCCCTGTATTGCGAGTTTCCCAGGCTAATGTGGGGTTCTATTGCGCGCTTTATTGAATCCTTTACGCCAGGATGGCGAATAATGATAGTCCTGACGCCACTTAGCGAATAATGAGTAATGGACTTTAAAAATTTTTTCAACGCTGCTCTCCAATAAGTTGGGCTTCTTTAAATAAAAGTTCTGTCGAGAAGCCTCGTATATCTTATTTTACAGCGTCACGTGGGTTTACGTCTAGGTCAAATTGCGAACTTAATATGTCAAAGTTCTGATTATAGAACGGATCGTAGTCTAGCATTATACCCCAGCGCTTGCGCATTAATTTTGCTGACATATTCAATTCAGTCATATCGCGATTTTCAAGTGCCCTACCAACCGAAATTGACTCGTGATGATTTAGCTGTACAAACGGTAGATATATATTAGTGTAGCCCTTTTCCTTGAATTTCAAACACAAATCAACATCGTTAAATGTGACTCTGTATATAGGGTCAAATCCGCCAACCTCCCAGTACTTTTCCTTCGACACCATCAGGCAGGCAGCAGTTACTCCGGATACATCCCTAATAGTCTCCGTGTATGGAGTTTGTAGGTTGTCGGTCGAAATGCCGTCCATTTGTATCCCCGGGTGGCCGGCGACCGGCTCTAGACTACCAATTCCCATAGCAACACCTGCGTGTTGGATCTGTCCTGATGGATATAATAGTTTTACTCCTACGGCTGCGATACTCGGCTGCTGCGCATAACCCAACATGTCACTAATCCAACTACTAGTACCGACTTCCGTGTCGTTGTTTAACATAATAAAGTATTCGCCGCGTGCTTGTTGTGCTCCGTAATTACAAGTGTCTGAATAGTTAAATGGTTTTTTGGTAAACTTCTTGATTCGCAGTTTTTTATCACCATATCGCTCTTTGAGCGATCGATAATATTCCTTTGTATCCTCTTCGGTTGATCCGGTGTCAACGATTACTATTTCGTATCTATGATAGTCGGTCATTTCAAATATCGATTCTACGCAACGACGCAAATAATCAACCTTGTCCTTCGTCGGTATGACGATTGAAACTAGTGGTTTTGCAACTAATCCATACTTTGCGTACCAAAAGTTATAGGCGCCGCGCTGCAGCTCAACTTGATATTCCGGCTTTGACCTTTTGAAGTGTTCGCTTAATGCAGCTTCTTGATTAGATAAAACATAGCTTTTTGAGTCAAGAGATAACGCCGTTGAACCCTCGTGCGCCCGCCAGCTATAGAGTACCGTAGGTACATGGTATATCTTATCCGTCTTCTCTGATACTCTCAAAAATAAATCCCAATCCTGGGTTCCGACCATATGGCTATCAAACCCGCCAACAGATCTAACTAGACTAGTTCGCAAAACGCTAAAATGGGTTATGTAATTAACACACTCTAGTAGATGTGGACTCCAGTCAGGCTTGAAATATGGATTATAGTGAATAAAACCATCAGCTTCAATCTTGTCTTCATCACTATAAATAAAGTCAGCGTCCCGATGAAACTGCATGAAATTAACAGCCTCAAACAGTGCGTTCGGCCACAAGACATCATCGTGATCGAGCAGCGCAATATACTCGCCCTCTGCCATATCGATTGCCAGATTACTAGCTACACTAATGTGGCCATTTCTCTTTGAGTGTTTAATTTTGATACGAGGATCTTTTTTATTTTTATATTCCGTTAGGACCCCAAGTGTCTGTTTGTCGCTCGACGCATCGTCGACAATACATAACTGCCAGTTCACATAGCTTTGTCTAATAACCGAATCAAGACAGGCACGCAGATAGCCAGGGTCGGTATTATACACAGGTAAAATAATTGATATTTTTGGTTGATAGGCAAAGCTTACCGACTGTGATCGTTGATTAGCAACCATATTGCTATCTGGGTAGTGCATAGCTACCCACTTGGTATATTCGCGATCGCGGCGACCAGACAGCCGCGACCTGTGAAGTTCCCGGCTCAACACACTAACATCATTTGCCAGCTGAGCTACTGTCTGTTCTGATTGCTCGCGGCGGGCTTTTTCGACATCATAACTAGTGCGCTTAACTACGGGTATGCGTGACTTAACCTTTGATATGATCTGTTTTTTCATACCAGTGATCTCATCGCGTCGGTCAGTAGTGAAAAGATAGCAGCCAGGTCATTAGAATAGACATCCTTCTCTTCCTTGATGTCGATCTGGTGATTTTTGCTCGCTACTACAAAAGTGCGGTAGCCCTTTTTGGAAAAGTCATTTTTCATTATGTTATCTAGGTAGTACTTGTTAATACTTTTTAGAAAATTAGAGGAATCGGCTTGCTTCTCGTTATATTCTGACAAGAAAAAACCTATTCGGGTTACCAGCTGCCAGTTGTTAAGAGCCGTGTTGGAAAAGTATCCGGTTTCAAAATCCTGTTTTTCGAGCCTCGATATAGTCTTTCTCATATCCGGCAGGTCATCAAGCAAATGTTCTAACAGCCAGCGGTGATCCCTACCGGTCATTTGTTTATAGAAGTCATTCGCCGATATCTCGGCATCACGTACGCCCTCGAGGTTAAACGGTGCCGCTATAACCAATAAATCTTTGGTTACTCTAGCGGATTCTTTAATAAAAATATCTCTACTAATAGCTGGTATGTGCTCTAAAACGTCACACGAAACAACAACGTCAAAGCTTTTGTTTTCAAAAGGCATAGCCAGTGCATCACCTTGGATATAATTTTGCAAATTCTCGACATTAGGTAGTGTGTCAATGATAGTCAGGTCGATATCGACAAACTTATCAAGCATACTGCCCGATCCGCCAACCTCAAGTACTTTGAGTTTCTTGGCGCTACCATTATGGTGACGATAGCTATCTAGCAAACCGGCCAATAGTAAATATCGGCTAACATAAGTTGGGTCTAGCAATGCGTAGTCGTCTGAGTTTATTTTCTTTTTCTCTAATAGGCCGCTGGGACTGAATGTAAGCACTTATTTAACCCTCCACTTTTGTGGTATTACCAAACTTTAACATAATCATAACACATCCAACCGCCTGATTGAACCAACGGTAATACAACCCGTCACCTCCAGTCGTGTTCTAGTTTTGTGAAACCACCCCAGCGCAAGTCGTCTTTATCGCGGCTGACGATAAATTCTGGTCCATTCTCCTCAAAATCGATACGAATATTGTCGTTTTGTCCAAAAATACCGGCTTTTATAAAATATGTTCCCTCACCTAGATTCAGGGCAACACTATAATCAGCTTCGTTGCCCGAGTGCAGCTTATATCCATCGAGGTAAGTGTTGGGGCCGAAAATATATTCACCACTTTGGCGAAATATTGCTACGCCCACATGCTTGACATCTTTTTTACTCCACTTTAATCTAACGGTCATCGTCTCCCCGGAAGTGAATTTATTCGTCTCTTTACCAACGGCGTCGTAAAGTTTAATTTTTATATCAGACTTAGATATCGCCTTTTCGTTCTCGACGACAACTTCCGTATTGTATGCCTCATCGTTGTTTCGGCTATAGGCTGCCGCAACTTTATGAGGGCTTCCGATTAGCTTGATCTTGCCATCATTTATAAATACAGCTCGGTCACAAAACCTTTCGACAGAACCCATATCGTGCGTTACTAGAATAACCGTCTTATTCTGTCGCTTAAGCTGTTCAAAATAGTTAAAACACTTTCGCTGAAAAGCCTCGTCACCCACGGCCAGCACTTCGTCGAGTAGTAATATGTCGCCCTTGGCACGTATGGCAATAGAAAACGCCAAGCGAACCTGCATACCGCTCGAATAGTTCTTGAGTCGCTCCTCCATAAAATCATGCAACTCAGCAAACCCAACAATATCCTCGTACATAGCTATCATTTCTTTACGGCTAAACCCTAGTAAAGCACCGTTCAAAAATATATTCTCGCGTCCAGTAAGTTCTGGGTTAAAACCGACACCAAGTTCGATAAAGGGCACTAACTTACCGTTAACTACCACGTCTCCATGATTTGGATAATAAATACCGGCAATAATTTTCAGCAACGTACTCTTGCCACTACCATTGCGGCCAACTATACCGAAAAATTCTCCTTTATTGACCGTAAATGATACGTCGTCTAGTGGCGTAAACTTCCTGTAGCCCTTGCGGCCCTTCAGGGTATTTACTAATTTTTGCTTGATTCCGCTACTGGCTTCGAGCGGTATACGGAAACTTTTAGTGATATCTGAAACAACAATCGCAGGTTGTTCGTCTTGCTTGGTTTTCATTAGATATTCTCCGCAAAGTGTTTTGAGTGCTTTTTAAAATATAGTGTCCCAAATATAAAAATTAGAACAGTTATGCCAATAGGTATTAAGTTATACCAACCATTTTTGAATAAGCTATCGACAGTTATAGTCTCGTTCGTAATAAGGCTATACCTGGCCCCCTGTACAGCCTGTGCGACCGGGTTCATTAGGAGTAATTTTGTCGCAAGGTCACTCTTTGCCATAACGACCGACAATGGATAAATGATTGGTGTTGCATAAAAAGCTGCCTGCATAATTATCTCCCAGATATGACTGGTGTCTCGGTATTTAATGTTAAGCGCCGATAAAAAGAAGGCTAGTCCAAGTGCCAACACGTAAATTTCTAATATGTAAACCGGGAGCATCATAGCGGAAAAATGGAAGCCAACCCCATTTATTAGCATGAGGATAAATACAATAATTAAATTAAGTCCAAGGTTAACGAGCGCAGATATTGTAGTCGACAAGACAATAATATATTTAGGGAAGCTTACTTTTCGTAGTATATCCCCCCTAGAAACAATCGACGCCAATCCTTGATTGGTAGCCTCAGCAAAAAATGTCCACAATACAATCCCGAACAACAGATACACTGCATAATGTTCAACTGAGCCTATCTTGATCAGCATGCCAAATACGACATACATAATCGCAAACAAAAATAATGGTTTCAGCAGCGACCATGCATAGCCCAATGCAGATCCCTGATATCTAAGCTTGAAGTCGGTGATAACCAATTCGCGCAAAAGTATGCGGTTTGGTCTGCTAAAAATATTAGATAGTTTCATAAGTCTGCCATTAATTATACCAGATTGATACAACAATACGTCGCCCTAAATAGCTACACATGAGCTTATTATTATTAGCTCACCGGCTTTTGTTATAAGATAGATACAGCCATATGAACAGAGTTGCAATTGTTGTATTAAACTGGAACGGGATTAAGGATACTTTATTATGTCTCGATTCCCTGTCAAACCAAACCTATAAAAACTTTCATATTATTGTCGTTGATAATGGATCAATAGATAATTCACGAGAGTTGTTAGATAAATATCAACGAAAGCATGCCGACAAAGTTGATGTTATATATAACCCACACAACTTTGGTTTTGCTGGCGGCGTAAATACCGGCATCGAAAGGGCGCTGAATGAGGACTTTGAGTATGTCGCTCTTTTTAACAATGATGCCGTCGCTGATAAAAACTGGTTAAAAGAGCTGGTCGAAACCGCTACTGATAAAAAGGTTGGCATTAGCACCGGTTTATTACTTCATGAAAACGGCAAGACCATAGACAGTACCGGTGACTGGTTTTCCAAGTGGGGACTAGCCTTCCCGCGTAATCGTGGCGATAGCGCAGACGTGGCACCTAAGGCAGGTGAGGTCTTTGGCGCAACCGGCGGTGCAACACTTTATAAAACCGATCTATTTAAAGACATTGGTTTATTCGATGAAGACTTCTTCGCTTACTACGAGGATGCCGATATTAGCTTTCGCGCTCAATTAGCCGGCTGGAAGGTGGCTTATACGCCAAAAGCCATCGCCTATCATAAACAAGGCGCAACCAGCAGTAAAATACCTGGCTTTACAACCTATCATACATTCAAAAACCTGCCGCTGTTATTTATAAAGAATGTGCCCCGCGAATTATTGTTAACAGTTGGCGTGCGGTTTTACCTAGCCTACTGGCTAATATTACTAAACGCGATCGCCAAGGGCAGTGGTGCTCCAGCCGTCAAGGGAGCGTGGATGAGTTTTATATTAGGATTTAAAAAGCTAAGCGAACGGCGCCAAATTCAAGCTAACAAAAAAGTCTCCACTGCCTATATTAAAAGCATCCTATGGGACGACCTGCCTCCCGACCAAACAGGCATCCGTAAATTTCGCAAGATATTTACCGGCAAGGACTAATGGTAAAATTGTATGACAAAACACTTACCTGTCAAAAACGTCCGCGAACACCCCCTGCTTGTGATTACTCTGTTGCTTGCTGTTATGTTGGCTTGGTCACTTGCTGGATCGCTTATTCACAGCGCGCAAACAAACCGAGTTATAGCTAACTATCTAGTCCAAGACAAGTCGATTATGGCGCTGTTTTTCAATTCCACAACGCCATACAGCCTCAAAAGCATACCAAACCCGGTCTGTAGGCCTTCAACTTCGCTAGATTTTGTTGCACACGAAGATGATGATTTGTTGTTTATGAACCCCGACCTGTTACACGATATTCAGGCGGGTAACTGTGTGCGTACGATCTATTTCACAGCCGGAGACGCCGGCCGAGACAGTGTTTATTGGCTAAGCCGACAAAAAGGTGCCGAAACTGCCTACGATAGCATGTTAAATAGAGTCGGTGAGACTTGGGATGAGCGAATTATTAAACTACCAGACGGGCAGCTAGCGACACTCGCTAACCCCAGCGGTAACGACAAAGTAACGCTCCTCTTTTTACACATGCCGGACGGCAACCTACGCGGCGGTGGCTTTACCAGAACTGATCATCAGAGCTTAGAAAAACTTTATACTGATAAGATTAACTCTATCGAAACCGTCGATAACACATCGTCATATACCTCAACTCAACTCACGCAAACTCTAATTAGCATTATGCAGACCTTCAAACCAAACAAAATTCGATCTCTGAGTAGTAATTCTGGAACTGCCAATCATGATCATAGCGATCATATCAATGTTGCTCGTTTTACAACACTTGCATATAAAGCTTATCTGGCAACTAAGCCTAAAATAATACCAACCATTACATACTACCGCGGCTATCCTATTCGTGGGCTGCCAGCCAATATATCGAGTGAGGCTGATATTAATAATAAAACCAAGGCCTTTTTGGCTTATGGGGCATTCGATGGCGCCAGCTGTCACAAGCTTATGTTTTGCTATACCCAAGCGATATATGGGCTGTACCTTCGGCGTGAATACACTAGCCCCTATTAAGCAATAACCTCTGTTTAGACATGCTATACTGGTAGCAATATGAAAAAGATTAGTATTCTGATACCCGCCTATAATGAGCAAGATGTTCTGGAGCAGTTGTATCACCGCCTAGGTAAACTGGCTAATGACAACAAATCTTATGACTTCGAATTCTTATTCATTAATGACGGTAGTCGTGATCGGACAATGCAAATCATCAAAGAATATGCCGAAACCGACGAGCGTGTCGCTTATGTCGACTTGTCACGTAACTTTGGCAAAGAAATTGCTATGATTGCCGGCCTTGATCACGTAACCGGTGATGCGACCGTTATTATTGATGCTGATTTACAAGACCCGCCAGAACTCATTCCTAGAATGATTAAGTTCTGGGAAGACGGTTACGACGATGTCTACGCTAAACGTAACAGTCGTGAAGGTGAAACCTGGTTAAAGAAAACCACCTCAAAGATTTACTATCAGTTACTACAAAAAGCCACGCACATTGAAATCCAGAAAGACACCGGTGACTTTCGCCTACTTGACCGCCGTTGCGTCGAAGCCCTCAAGCAAATTCGTGAATCACAGCGCTATACCAAGGGCATGTTTAGTTGGATTGGTTACAAGAAAAAAGAAATCACCTATGATCGTGACCCGCGCGCTGCCGGCCAAACTAAGTGGAATTATCCCAAACTAATTAATTTTGCAATTGATGGTTTGACATCATTTACAACCGCGCCATTGCGCATATCGTCAATTCTAGGGTTAATTGTGTCGCTTATCGCCTTTATTTTTATTGTCGTACTTGTTGTAAAAACTGCACTATTTGGCGACCCGGTAGGGGGGTACCCATCGATGATGGCGGCTATCCTGTTTCTGGGCGGTGTTCAATTATTGTCGCTAGGTATTATTGGTGAATACATCGGCCGAATTTTTAACGAAACAAAGCAACGACCACTGTACTTTGTCGAGGAATACCATGCAAAATCTACTAAAAAATCACGCTGAGAAGTTACGCTTTGGATTAGTCGGAGTCGCTAATACGGCGATTGACTTCGGTATTTTGTTCGGTTTAGTGTGGCTCGGAGTCGATAAACTAGTTGCCAATTTCTTTTCAACGGGAACGGCGTTTGTGTTTAGTTTCTTTGTTAATCGATCGTTCACGTTTAAATCTGTCGGTGGCAACACCAAGCGGCAATTTGCCTACTTTCTGATTATTACACTATCCGGGCTATGGGTTATCCAGCCGCTTATCATTAACGGTATTGCCGCTATACTCGCTCACCAAGGCTTGTCATCGGGCTTTATATTACTCGCCGGCAAACTAATCGCTACAATCGCTACGCTTATCTGGAATTATCTACTATATAAAAAGCACGTCTTTACGGAGGTTATCTAATGGCTCATATAGCAATCGATGCTCGTATTATTAACTCAACCACAGGTAGGTATGTTGAACGTTTACTTCACTACCTCCAGGAGGTTGATAAAACGAATCAATACACCGTAATTGTGCCGACAAAAGATAAATTATTTTGGCAGCCAACGTCTAAAAATTTTACCGTAAAAACAGCTGATTTTGCTAATTATTCACTGGCTGAACAGTTTGGATTCAAGAAATACCTTGATAATCTAAAGCCCGACCTAGTTCACTTTTGTATGCCGCAGCAACCAGTATTATATAGAGGCAAAAAGGTTACGACTTTTCATGACCTGACGCTATTAAATACGTATAATTCCGATAAAAACTGGTTAATATTTCATATTAAACAGCTAGTCGGACGCTTTGTTTTCAAAACTGTTGCAAAATCAAGTCATCAAATAATCACTCCTACTAATTACACAAAAGATGCTTTGTTAAATTTTGTAAATATACCAACTGATAAAGTTACCGTAACTTACGAGTCAGCTGATATTAGTAACGGTCAACAAAAACCTTACAAACATCCGTTTAAAAACTTTATAATGTACGTCGGTCAACAAAGTGACTATAAAAACATTCGCCGCCTGGGTGATGCTCATCAGCAATTAATTAAAAAATACCCAGATCTCGGCCTGATTCTAGTTGGTAAAAAGAATGTCAGCGCTCTCAAAAACGAAACTTACTTTAATAACAAAAACTATAAAAATATACTGTTCACCGACTTTATCCCCGACTCTCAACTATACTGGCTGTTTAGTAAAACCGAGGCTTATATATTCCCTTCGTTAATGGAAGGTTTTGGATTACCAGGGCTTGAGGCGATGGGATACGGCACTCCTGTTGTCAGTAGTAATGCTACTTGCCTACCAGAGGTATATGGTGATGCCGCCCACTACTTTGATCCAAACGACGTGGCTGATATTACTAGGGCTATTGATGAAGTTATTAGCAACAAGACTCTTCAAAAAGAGTTAGTTACTAAGGGTTATAAACAACTTGAAAAGTATTCTTGGCGCCGCATGGCCGAGCAAACCCACGCGGTTTATATTAAAGCTTTAGAAGGTAGAAGATAGAAGTTAGAATATAGTAGTTAGCAGATGGAAGATAGCGCCAGGCGCTAGGTTTTTAGTTTAGACTTAAATGAGTTGAGTAGTTTTTGGCACTCAACTGATTGATTTAATAATTCATTAAGTGTTTCGTCGCTGACATATCCAAGCTTTTGACTAAGGTACAAGAAATTTTTTACTTCAAGAAGTGAACCGTACGCCATTGTGTAGAAATGATATTTGTCGTTTAAAGTTGATCGGCCGAAACCTTCGGCAATATTTGCCGAGACAGAGTATGCCGCGCGGCGCAACTGACTAACGATGGCAAAAACCTCATCTTTTGGGAACAATTTAGTGGTTATATAAATAGAAACTGCAAAATCCTGGCTTTTCTGCCAAACAATCAAATCTTCGAATGAGGTTATTTTATTTGCAACCATACCCACCCCGGCTACTTGCTACCTTCTACCCTCTATATTCTAACTCGACGCCTGGGCGATCGTAATTTTGCGGTCGTGACCCTCGCCCTCTGAAAAAGTACGAATGTCGCTATATTCGCTAGCGATTCTGTGAACAATTCTGCGATCGGCTGGATTCAGGTTAGCAATATATGAATCGCCCGTACGACGAACTTCTTCGATCCATTGACGAGCTTGTTCGGCGACACGGTCAGCGCGTTGCTTCTTGTAGTCGGCAATGTCGATATTAACCCGCGACAATTCGGCGTCTTTATTGCGCAATACGGTCGAAACAACGTATTGCATGCTGCGTAAAGTTTCGGCGCCACGTCCAATTAATAAGCTATTCATAGCGCTTGATGGCACAGATAATTCAATTACGTCCTCTTCACAAGTTGAGCTAACTGTTAGGTTTGCTCCAAAAAATGATAACAAATCTTCTAAATATTTGTGTGCGAATTGTATTGATTGTTCTCTGTCCATATCTACCCCTTATTTTTAGCTTTGTTTGGGTTCGTATCTTTGGCAACAATACGAGTTATATTACCTTCGGACGCGGCCTTTGCGCGCGCCTTGGCAGTAGCTTTTTTGCCGTTAACTACCGGCTGTTCGTCGGCAATTTCTTCCATTTCTTCAACGTCTTGTTTGAGTATGTGGTGTTGTTGCAGGACAGCCACTAGGTTTGAAACGGCATAATACAGAGCTAGCGCACCCGGTAAATTAAGCATAATAAACAGCATAAAGAATGGTAAGATCTTGGTCATTTTACCCATAACTACAGCATTCATTTCACTTTGGTCGGCTTGTTTGCCTTCGGCGGCTTCGGTCATAATATCCCGCAGTCGCTTATTAGTAGCCTGTTGTGGTGAAGTTTGTTTAGACATAATGTATTGAGTAATTGCAGCCAGAATAGCCAGTAATACGAGGAATATATTAAAGCCGTTGGGGCCACCCAGAGCATGTGTCGTTAGGTCGACCACGCCAAATAATTTCTCTTTAAATAATTCCGGGTGTTCAATTATTTTCTTGATTGGTTCAATATTTTCTAGGAAGTTATATGTATAACTAGCGACTTGATCACGATGCAGGGTAAAAATTTGAATTACTTGATAAAGGGCGATAAAAATCGGCAACTGAATTAATAAAATTCCAATGGAACGAAACGGATTAACACCGTGCTTCTTATATAATTCCATCATTTGAATTGATTCGAGCTGCTTATTACCTTTTGTTTTCTTTTTAATAAGCGCTAGTTCAGGTTGTAGCTTGCGCATCGCCGTAACTTGATGAAGCTGGCGTTTAACAAGTGGCCAGAGTAACATCCTAATCAAAATCGTAAAGATAATTAAAGCAAGCCCGAAGTCACCGCCTGGAATTAGACTATAAAGCCCAATTAACAGGTTAAAAATCGGCTTTACAATCAATATGTCGAAAATGTTCACAGGCTTAAAGACTCCAAATAATGCACTACTTGGTGTTTATTATACCAGTTTTAAGTCTTTTTATATAGGTCTGACTGGCTCATTAACTGGTCTATTTGGGCTGCAAGTTCACTACTTGGCATTGTCATAAGTTCACTAGAAGTTACGATAAAAACAACGTCAAAATTTTGGTTAAAACGTGGCATTTGCAGCCTAATGTGTTCGTATAATCGTCGCCTGATGCGATTACGAGAAACAGCACTTTTTATTACTTTTTTACTAACAACCACCGCAATGCGATTTTTTTTACGGTTTGGATTATTACTGTATTTCAAGGTCGCAAACCGCGATCTAATAATCTGTCCGTTTTTATAGACGTAACGCAAGCTATTGTGACCGTGAAAACGGTTTGCAAATGGTATCATTACAACTTAGTATATGGTATTTAGAATTAGCTAGGTAGTTATTAATAAAAAACCGCGCTTTATGGCGCGGTGTTTTTAATGTCATTAAACTGTTAGTTGAGCTCGACC
>JAJXYZ010000041.1 GCA_021780305.1 bacterium
TGTTCGACCAATCGTCCGGTTTGCATCGCCGCCAAAAGTTCAGGGTCATGCGTGTCGCGCAGCAATTGACCAGCACTTAGCCAGCGCCAACCGTTACGAGCCGCCAACATCTGCCCTTGAATGCTTTTACCTGATCCAGCTGGACCAAAGATGATAATCATAACAAGCTCCTTTTTGTTTTTATTGTAACGCTTTTTTAACAAGTTGAGCGATTAGCGCTCCGTCGGCACTATTGCCGAGTTCTTTTTTAACAGCACCAATCACTTGACCCATAGCACTCGGACCGCTAACACCAAGGTTGGCGATAGTTTTATCAACAACTGTCGAAATTTCCATCTCGCTAAGTTGAGCTGGTAAATAGTCGCTTAAGACTGCTGCCTCGGCTCGTTCATTTTCTGATAACTCAGGACGATTTGCACCGTCGTATATCGTGGCGCTTTCGTTGCGTTTCTTGATTTCGCGCGCTACCAATTGCTCGATTACTTCGTCACTAAGGCCAACGTCGCGCTTACTTTGAGCAACTTCTTCATTTAGAATGACTGATTTTAGTCCCCTAAGAACCTCACTATTAAAACGATTACCGCCTAGTAGGGCGGTTTTTAAATCGTTATCAATACGCTCTTTTAAAGACACTTTATCGCAGTCCCATGCGGGCTTTATCTAGCTTATCGGCTTTACGTGCCTTGCGAATAATCGCTTTAGCGCGTCGCTCGGTTTTGCTAATTGGTTTTTCGAATCGCATAACAGCCTTAGCTTCAGCTAAAACTCCGCTTTGCAAAACTTTGCGGTTAAAACGACGAATAATATTCTCGTTAGCTTCTCGTTCATCTTTACGTGTTACTTGTACCATATCTGTGTATTGTAACAGATAAGATATTTTAGTGCAACAAAGTAAAAATTAATTATCAGACTCTAAATGCAGTAGTCGGCCTTCAACACTACGCCGACCATTCCATTCGTTCAAAGTTGGCTGAAAGACTACCGTCACAACTTCACCAGGCTCCGCAAAAAAATGAGCTGGCGCGCCAAAAGCTAACATTTGTAATCTTCGACCAAGCGAATCTTTAACTTCCAGTTTAACGTGCTGATTATCACTCCCCATCCGGCGCTGATCAATAACCGTTACATTATTAATTTTCAAGATCGGCTCTGGATTACCGCTGCCAAACGGCTCAAGTTTAGCAAGTTGCACTACAAACTCTTCGTTAACTTCAGAAAAATCATCGATAAGTACGTCTTCTTTGGGAAGCAATAGTTGCGCTTGATTAGTCAGATTAAGTGATTTATAAAATTCATTAACGCGTTTACGAAAGGCTTCAATATTAGCCGTTGGCAAAGTTACACCGGCTGCCAAAGTATGGCCACCACCCTTTAAGATAATGTCGTCCGCCGCACGTATTGCCTCAACCGCACTAAAACCACCAAAGCTCCGCGCCGATCCCTTCGACGTCTCGCCCATTTCCTGCAAAACATAAGTTGGCTTTTGGTATTTTTCAACCAGCTTAGCGGCGACAATCCCAACAATACCGTGGTTCCAATCTGCTCCACTCAGCACTAACACCGGCAAATCACGATACATTTCAGCCTGTAAAGTCGCCTCTTTTAAAATATTCGATTGATCGCCCCGTCGGGCTTGATTCAGGGTGTCTAACTGTTCGGCTTTTTCATAAGCTAATTGGTTATCGGTCGCCAGTAACATATCGAGTGCATGTCTGGCTGTCTCTAACCGTCCAGCCGCATTCATCCGCGGGCCAAGCGCAAAACCAAGTGACCTACTATTGAGCGACTCTGGCTCAACCTTTGCTACCGCCATCAAGGCCCGAAGGCCCGGTCGCCTAGTTTTTCTCAAAACCTGTAGACCCCAAAATACATTTATCCGATTTTCATCTTTTAAACTAACCACGTCACACACCGTCCCGAGCGCCACCAAATCCAACATCCATTTTTCAGCGCCAGGCGCTAGACCGGGTAACCTAGTCTGTAATGCTTGAACCAATTTAAAGGCTACGCCAACCCCAGCTAAATCAATAAACGGGTATTTATGGTCTTTACGTTTCGGGTTAACCACTGCTATCGCTTCCGGCTGAATGTCGCTGACATTGTGATGATCGGTTACAACAACATCAACCCCAAGCTTATTCGCTCGCGCAATTTCTTTGTGACTTAAACTGCCGCAGTCAACTGTAATAATAAGTTTAGTCCCCTGCGCCGCAATCGTCTCGACCGCATCAATTGTTAGGCCATAACCTTCCACAAATCTATTTGGGATAAAAGCATCAACGTTCTTAAAACCAAACGCCGCCAGACCATCCAGCATCACAGTCGTAGCCGTCAAACCATCAATATCATAGTCGCCATAAATGGTAACTTTTTCTTGACGTTCATGCGCCAGTACGATGCGATCAACCGCCTTCTCCATATCTGGCAGCAGAAATGGATCATATTTTTTGTCATAATCTGGTTGCAAAAAATCTTTGGCAGTGTCGCCACTTAAACCGCGAGCGGCTAAAATTCTATCAAATAATGACATGCTAAATATCAGATGACGAGCGTTTTGGACGACCCGCCTGCTGTGACTTTATAACGATACTTTGAAGCTCTTTAAAGATAGGAAATTGCTTGTTAGTCGCATAAATCTTGGTGTTACCCTGTTTTTCACTAGTCAAAAAACCAACTTTTTCAAGGCGCTTCAATTCACGCTGAATATTACCAGGGTCTTCCTTGATAAGTTTCGCCAATCCACGGACGTGCGTCTTAAAGTCAGGATATTTGGCGTAGACCACCACAATTTTGCGTCGAACCCTAGATGTAATAAAAACGTCTAACATGTATTCCCTTAACTACTAATTGCCTCACTTGTTGCTTTTTATTCTACACTTTTCTAATCGTTTTGGTCAACGCCAATTCAATACAATTTGGTTAATTTTGGCGATTGTCTCTTCGTGAGTTGGGATAATATTCTGATTATAGTAATGATCTACCCCCATAAAGTTTTCCTTGACGTCCAAAATATGTAGTTCGTCCGCCAGAACATGCAAACGGTCCACCGCTTGAACGCTAGAGATTGGCGTCGCAACAACTAAACGCCTGACTTGAATCGGCTTCATGTAATCAATCGCCACATCAATTGAGGCGCCGTTATCTAGGCCATCTGACACTAAAATAACCACATGATCACGTAAAAGTGAACTATCAATCAAGCCACCATCACCAAGTAGTTTGTTAATTTTATGAAAAGCCTCGCGCTTTTGCTCATCTAAATAGCCGTGAAATTCACTAACATATTCCTCAATCTCACCGGCTGAAAACATGCCGTTGTAAGTAAAACCGCCCTCTTGAGAAATTGCGCCAAAACTTAAATCTTCACCTGGTATTTGAATATCTTCGGTTAGAAGCATCATTAAAACACAGTGCAGTGCGGCCGCAATTTGCTCGGCTACTAAAACTGCCCCATCGCTTAGCGCCACCACGGCACAGTTTTCATAACGATACCTATCTAACAGCTCGACTGCCAAGATTTGGCCAGCCTGTGCTCTACTCTCAAAATACATATGCTTATATTAGCAGTATACTGATATATATGCACTACTATGAGGTAGCTCCAAACCAGATTATTCGCCTTGGCAGCGACGTCTTTACATACGCCTCAAAGCAATCACTCCCAATCGGCCAAATCGTTATAATTGAAGTCGGCAAAAAGCAGCTGATTGGTGTCGTAATACGAGAGGCTAATCAGCCCGACTACAAGACAAAGGAGATTCTATCGGTAGTTATCGACCACCCACTACCCAAGCCACTTATTGGCCTAGCCGAATGGTTGGCTGGCTATTACGCAACACCCCTCGCGTTGGTTTTACAGACTTTATTACCGCGCGGCTTAACTAAAACTCGGCGTCCACTGCAAAATAGTAAAGTCGCAACCGAACGTATCCGAACAAATATTTTATTCAATACCGAGCAGAAGCAAGCAATTCAATCTGTCATAGAGTCTCCTCCCGCGACCTTTTTGCTACAAGGAATAACCGGTTCAGGCAAGACTGAAGTCTACAAAGAGATTGCTAGACAGACAATCGATCAGGGCAAATCAGTCATTGTTTTAGTGCCCGAAATCGCTCTAACCTCACAGCTAGTTAGCGAGTTTAGTAACGACTTTGATAACATCATGCTGGTTCACTCAACAATTAGCGAATCCAGGCGACACGCCATATGGAAAGAGGCGCTTGAATCAACCGAGCCACGGATTGTAATTGGCGCCAGGTCAGCTTTATTCACGCCGTTACCACAGATTGGCGCTATTTTAGTCGACGAAGCGCACGAGCCAAGCTATAAGCAAGAACAAGCCCCGCGCTACTCGGCTCTGCGAGCCGCTACAATCTTGGGTCGTCTGCATGGTGCCAAGGTAGTTTTTGGCAGCGCCACGCCTAATATCACTGATCGCTATTTAGCCGAGCAGTCTAATCGACCAATATTGCGTTTGTCAAAGCCGGCCCGCGACAACACAGCTGCCTCTGTATTAACGCTAGTCGATATGACAAATCGCGCAAATTTTAACGGACACCGCTTCTTATCAAAACAACTCATCAATCAGTTAGAAATAACCCTCAGTGAGGGTAAACAAGCCCTTATTTTTCACAATCGTCGCGGTAGCGCTAGCACGACTTTATGTGAAAACTGCGGCTGGACAGCAATGTGCCCGCGCTGTTTTATTCCGCTAACTCTACATACTGATCAACACATTCTGCGTTGCCATATCTGCGACTTCAAACAAGCCGTCCCGACCTCCTGTCCAGAGTGTCATCACGTTGATATCATCCATAAAGGTTTTGGCACCAAATTGATAGAAAGCGAGCTAAAGAAACTATTTCCGAAGGCTAACATCAGCCGTTTTGACGCCGATAACAATATGGCCGATACCGTCGATGCGCGCTATGATGAACTTTATAAGGGTGAGATTGATATCGCGATTGGTACCCAAGTCGTCGCCAAAGGCCTTGATTTGCCGCACCTGCGAACCGTTGGCGTTATTCAAGCCGACAGCGGTCTGGCCCTACCTGATTTTAGTGCTGGCGAGCGGACTTTTCAGCTACTTGCCCAGGTTATTGGCCGAGTTGGCCGCAACGAGCACGCTACGCAAGTTATCGTCCAAACTTACCAACCAAGCCATCCCAGCATAGCCTTTGGTATCACCCAAGATTATGAATCATTTTATAGCTACACTCTAAAAAATCGTAAAAAATCGCT
Organism: bacterium; assembly: GCA_021780305.1. Taxonomy (GTDB): domain Bacteria; phylum Patescibacteriota; class Saccharimonadia; order Saccharimonadales; family Saccharimonadaceae; genus UBA1547. The sequence continues at coordinate 5,242 of JAJXYZ010000041.1, forward strand.
TTTCCCACCGTTTACATATCTACTTAAATTAACCTGTAGTTACAAATCCGAAACGGCCGCGATTCGCGCCTCCCAGGAACTAGCTCGTGAGCTTAAATTAAAACTTAATAAAGACGTAACTATTCTTGGACCGACACCAGCATTTTACGAAAGACAGCGCGATAATTACCGCTGGCAACTTACTATTAAAAGCCCAAAACGTGAACATTTAGTCCGGGCGTTGCCATATATTCCAAAAACTCATTGGCAATCCGAACTCGACCCCACTAGCCTGCTTTAGCGACCCCTGGTATAATACGATTAATGAAAAAAGAAGATATTATTACTCTGCCCTCTCCCCATTTACGCCAGAAGTCAGCAAAAGTACACATCGTAACCGATGAAACGCGTCAGTTAATTAACGATATGAACTCGGCAGCACTTGATTGGGAAGACAGCCGTCCGCACGAGATCAGCGCTGCTCTTGCGGCTGTTCAGATTGATCGACTTGATCGCGCTATTATCATAAGAACTGATTTTGACGACAAAGCTGTCCGCGATTTCACTGCTTTGATTAATCCTGAAATTGTCAAATATGAAGGTGAAATTACTGAAGATTACGAAGGTTGTCTAAGCGTAACGAACATTTATGGCAAAGTGCCTCGCTACACCAGGATTCGGGTCCGCGCTCTGGACCAAGACGGTAATGAAGTTCGTTTTAAAGCCGAAGGTTTCCTAGCCCGAGTCATCCAGCACGAGATTGACCACACCAACGGCATCGTATTTATCGACCATATCCGCGACAAAACGGATGCATTTTACACGCTCGACGAGGAAGGCGAGCTTCAACCACTAGATTATGCAAAAAACATCGAAAAAAATCATATTCTTTGGGACTGAGGATTTTAGTCTGACAGCACTTCAAGGCTTAGTCGAAGCTGGCTATAATATCGTAGCCGTCGTCACAAAACCCGATAGTAAGCGTGGGCGCAAACAACTATTAACGCCGCCATCCGTTAAAGTTTATGCCAAAAATCAGCACATACCGGTCTGGCAACCCCGAAGGTTAGTAGACATAACCGACGATATTAAATCCCTTGGCGACGTCGCCGGCGTACTAGTTAGCTACGGCAAAATCATCCCCGATAGCATAATTAATTTATTCAATCCTGGCATAATTAACGTTCATCCATCGCTTTTACCGCTTTATCGCGGCCCATCGCCAATCGAGTCAGCTATAGTTAACGGCGACAGCCAAACCGGTGTAACAATTATGAGCCTTGAGGCGCGCATGGACGCCGGCCCGATTTATAGTCAAATCACTCACCCATTATCGGGCAGTGAAACAAAGCCAGAGTTATATCAAACTCTTTCCAAACTTGGCACCAATCAACTGCTGAATAATCTGCCAGACATTTTGGACGGTTCTTTAAAGCCCGTTCAACAAGATGAGTCAAAGGCGACTTATTGTAATCTACTAACCAAAGATGACGCCCTGCTAGTTCCGCAGCAGCTAACCGCCACTGAGGCCGAACGTCGCGTCCGCGCCTACCAAGGCTACCCAAAGACAAAGATTCAAGTTTTAGGCAAAGAAGTTGTCGTCACCAAGGCACACCTTTCAAATGAATCAAAAACACCGCTCGACATTGAGTGTAAAGACGGTGTTTATATTGCAATTGATGAATTAATTGCCCCGAGCGGCCATAAAATGGACGCTAGAGCCTTTTTAAACGGCTACGCGGCCGGTTGATCGGTACCAAGAATCTTATCGCGACTATTAATAATCTCGTTCTTAAGCTCATCTAGGACACTAGCAACCACATCGCGATAGTCCGGGCGATTGATTTCGAGCCACTTAGTCGCAGCATATTCTGAACGTACAGCAGCTTCATCAACGACGGCGTTATTAGTGCTACCAACCGTAGCAGCCTGCTCGATGCGCTTAAAGACATCGTCATTTTGATAGTCAGGCGCATACTGCGCCAGCCAAGACGACACTACTTCATCTTTTCGATCAATAATCGATTCAAATTCCTCCAACTGAGCATCGGTCATGCCGTCAGACAATTTTGTACCGACACGCAGCTCCAACTCATCGTAAATATGTTGCAAAAAAGCCTGCTTTTGCTCTTCAGGCAGGTCACTCAGACCAATATCTGCTAAAAACTTATCGTCTAATTGAAACATGTTGCAACCAAACTCCCCCAATTATCATACTTTACTATATTGTACCATAGAAAACGACGTGTATTATTTCAGGTTTTTAGCCCATAACTCATCGAGCTTAGCCTCAGTTAGTTCCGATTCAAACATACCAATCGCAATACTCTGAACCTCTTCGCTAAGAACACGAATACCCCAGGCATTATTCCAACGGCCATCCTGTATCGTTTTTAATGTATTAGCCTTTGTCACGTCCATCTCGCCAAAGTCAGCAAGAACAACATTACCTTCAGAGTCTAGGCCGGTATTAACCTGGAAATTCATCGACCTGTCTGAACATCCGTATGACCACATAGACTTTATTACTTCAATATATTTATGAATGTAGTCGGTTTGCTCAGAAACAGGCAATGCATTAAAACTATCACCTTCGATAAAAGTAAGCATATCTTGCTCAAAAGCACCCGCAGTTCCACTCTCGCCGTTAAAGACTGGGTTACCAAACAAACCGGAAGATTCTGGATTTTCCGAGACTAGTTTTCTTACATAATCCGCACCTTCTTCGCGCAGGCGTAGTATTTCCCCCACTTCAATTTCGTCGCCACCTTGGCGTTTATACTCATTACGCGCACTCATACGAGTTTGAGATACCTTAAATACCCTATCACCAGGCAGTGCGTAGACAACATACTGAACACCTGAGCCAATTCGGCCTAACCTGTCATCCTCACCGACCATCAAAGACCTAAGATATGAGGCCTGTCCATCAATCCATTGCTCTTCTGTATCTGCTATTGAATCAAGTCGGTCCCACGCATCCTGATGAGTGCGAGTAGCCGAAGCAGACTCCTCACTATCGCTCGGATGGATCATAGTGCCACCTTCAAATTCTGTCATCTGTGTTCACTTTCTTGTATGTACTTTACGGACTGTGTGAATCTATGAGTCTTTTCTATTGGTCATTACTATCTTCTTCGACTGCAATGTCCTTGTCGATTTCAAACAATAAATCCAACATTCCGTTCATCTTATCGTCATCACTTGGCAATTGCTGCATGATTTCATAGGCAGATTTGTATGTATCTGCTGTCGAGTCACCTGATCTAATAACCTCCATTAGTACTTGTAATCGAGATTCTGGAGCACCGGTGCCTTCAAGCGCTAATTTTTTTGTTTGAGCAACAATCTGTCCTCGTAGCTCTAGTAATGCATTTTTTTGATCTTCCATGATTTTCTCCTTCTTATTTCTCTATTTATTACGTTAAGTAAGCTTATTGAGGACTTATTAGTGTGGGCGTGCGACTCTTACGTGCATCTCCCCGATACAGATTTTCTCTTAGATTCTTTCCGTAACCTTCTCGTTTAAATCGTTTTTTGAGGTAATCTCTACCAGCTTTAGTAAGCTTAAACTGAGCATTATGGTAATACGACTCTTCATCAGTATTATTACCGACTCCTGTAATAACATAGCCACCGGGTATACCGCCAAAGAATATAGATAATACACGATTTATATCCTGCGTGCCATTCCAGTGCATTTCACTAGTAATAGTTGACTCAATACCCCTAAACTGAGTACTCCAATCGTTAGCTATCTCACTCTTGCCATCTGGTGTAACCGTCATACCAGCAGCGCGCTCCCTATAACCACCGTCACCCGATGAAAAATCCGAACCCCAGGCATTGGTATAGGAAGATCCTTGAATATAGTAAGGCACTAAGCGAGATGGGTTTGTATCAACCGTAGCACCCATCACATGTGCCGCCACTGTTCGATAATTTACACTTACATTATTCGGCAACACCGACGACTGGGTATTGTCTTCTTTTCGTATAACACCGATACCGTTGCGAGCATGCCTAATCCTACGACCAAGTGCACCGTCGTCAGATCCAGCCCCGGTTCTAGTCATTACACCAAGGCCACCGACAGCTGCGAGCGTTGAAGCCTTTATAGCAAAGTTAGCACCTCCGGTAGCTGGTAACCCTCTGTTAGATAACGCTACAGATAGCGCTGCAGCAAAATTCGAGGCAACTGCAAATCCAGGATATTTTTCAGCCCATTTAACCCCAAATCGAGTAACTCCCTTAAATACGTCCATGTCTTTAATCTTTGGGTCGTGTATAGCTTTTTGATACTGCTCAAGGTATCTTAGCGACATACCTTCAGGATCAGCGTCATTGCGAATAAGAACCACTTCGTGATCTGGACTCATAGCGCCAGCCTGCATTCGCTTCTGGATAGCCAGCATCGCAGAATCAGCCAAGTCCGCCGCAACGTAACCAATAACACCGCCAGTCTCTTGAACACGCTCTGAATTGTATTCATTCTCGACAACAGCAATTTTCAAATCAGGAAAATCTTGGCGAGCTCGGTCAATCTCCTGGCGAGCCTTCTCTATGGCGGCTTTCTTTGCAGGATCTGCAATAGCAGTATCCAACCAGTTAAGGTTAAGTAGTACCAATGACTTGCGTAAGGAGTCTACTCCCTGTCGCCCGTATAGAGACAAAGCTCCATAAATCGTGTCAGCTTCTTGCGCAGCCGCCACAGGAACCGTCACTATAGTTTCTACGTCTCCAGACATGCTACTAAGTTCATTTGAACTATCAATTTTTTGCTCAATCAACGCCAAACCGTCTACGCCGCGTCTTTTCAGGAGTTCATCTTTATACCAACTCAGTTCTTCTTGTGGCTGTAGTACCGCATCAGGATTGGACTTTAAGCGCGGCGAACGCTCATTTGTCTCTTTAATAACTTCTTCTTCGGATATGTCGCCATCGCCTTCATAGCCATAGCCGTAGTAGTTATTACGTTCTCGACGCGCTAACATCTCGAGGGGACGTCGTGGAACAACCGGAACAACCGGTGCCATCTCGGTAAAGCTTTCAGAATGCTCTGTTGTATCGTAACCATTTGTTGTGATCTGATATTCTGGTTTAAGTTCAGGTGTATGAGTCGTAATTGTATCTGGTATATTGCCGACATTGTTATGACCAACAAGTGTGGCTAGAGGTCGCACATGCTCGACACCATTTGCATCAATGCCGGTCTTTTGCACAACTTCGGCGTAAGCACCATTAAATGTAGTATGGCCGTTTTCGGTCGAGAAAAACTGAGCTGCTGGACTACCGGCAGGAATATCAATCTTACCGTCAGGACCAATATTAACCATAAAGACTTCAGACTGAGTACCTTTCGATCCAGAGATCGCAAGCTGAAGATTACCATTATGAGCCTGTTGAGACCAATCGACAGAGTGATTGCCACTAAACGAGCCGCCCTTGGTCATCGTTGCGACACTCATAACATAGCCGCCATGGCCATCACTACCACCTGCACCGCCCCAATGTAGGCCAAGTTCATTGCGGTCATAAATATGAGGCGTATTGTTGTCATACCAACCATCACGCGTGATACGCGTGACTTGATCTGGATGATTAGCAATGTACTGATCTACTGACACATTAGTTGTCTGCGTATTGGGAACATCAATATTATGCGAGGTATCAACAACCGACATACCATGGCTATGCAAAATATCGATTGAACTTTGCGGCAAGCTACCGTCGGGATTAACAGGAAGGTTATCGACGGTTACGTTCCCGCTTTTATCCACTAAGTCTAAGGTTCCATTGCCGTTATTGACTAAGTTGTGGTCTGCCGATAATTCATACTGGCCACCGTTTGTTCCAATTACAGAATTGTTATAAGTCGACTCTGCCGCATGATGGGTTACTACATCTTGACCATGGCTACCATGGACAAGCCCATATAGTAATGTTTGATGTTGCTCACCCTGAAAAGGCGTATTGTGAGCGTGCCAAAGCTGCTCGACAAGACCCTGACGAGTGTCGTCAAATGCAGCGATACCTTCTTGGACTACTGCACCTATGGTCATACCTATAACCGCACCCTTGACGCTAGCCAGGGCGACACGGCGATGCCTTAATTTTTTAAAAGCCGCATCTTTACTAGAAATATCTGTTTCTAAGCTGTCAATAAACTCTTCAGCCTGCTGATTTAGTAGTTCATTTAGTTCAATATCGAGAGGCAAGCCAAGTGCCGTTCGGGCTTCAGGACTTAAACGTTGGTTAGCGATTGTCTTTGCTTCCGCTAATGCAATATCGAGAGCCAACCGTTGCTGCTCAACCTGGCCATCCCGGTAACTAATTAGGTCAATTTTTCTTTGATCAGACATACGCACGCGAGCCTGAACCGCAGCTAGCGTATCAATTGAGTTTCTAAGAGTGTCATGATTATCAAGATCAGCATCTTCACCAAATCGACTATGTAGCTCGTCGGCTAAGCTCATAGCATCAACCGTCTCATATCGAGTTTGGTCCATTTCCTCGCGGCGCTTTGCACCCGGCTCAAATCCCTTTCCGCGAGCCATATCACGCGAATGATCCGATCGTTCTTCTTTTACCCGTTTATTTTCTTTTATACCAGCCCATAGACCAGCCGCTACTCCAGGCGCTACTGTCATAGTCGCGGCGCCAATTACCTTTCTACTACCGAACCTCAGCAATGTACCCGCAAGTGTCGCAGCGGTCGCTACGACCTCTGGGCCCACTAATGAACCTACTGTTGATTTACCTAATTTATCAATTATTTTATCAACTGCGGTATAGTTCGCTTCGGTTCGCACATCCGATCGCGACTCACCCACCGTTACTGTCATATTCTCAAGTACGCGGTCTAGGCTCTCACCGTGTTCAATAGCACCTATAGCAGCATCACGAATGGTGAAAAAGTTATGGGCTATAACCTTACCATTTTTGAGAGCATCTACACCGTGACTGTCACTATACGCATCCAAAATGCGTAAACTTTCCTCGTGAGTTGCCTCATTTGGTAAATGGTCCTCGATACTCCTGCGCAACAATTGCTTAAGCTCGACCGCTAGCTCATTCTCGCTATTTAATACTTCTCGATCTTCACCGGCCTCAACGTGAATAGTTTCCTCGTACTCACTAGTAAACCTATCGATTGTCGCCAGGCGAGTCGATTCTGCATCGGCAGCAGTCTGTTCAAACATCTGTACATGCCCATCGGCATGTATTGACTGCCGAGCGCGCCTTGTATCACGTAGTTGCAAGTAATCACCAGCAACGCTGTCCCAGATACCTTTTGCAAACTTCGAAAAACCGTTACCAGAGTTTAAACGCTCAGTACGCAATCTGACCGCTTCTCGGTGTGCGGCCTGCTCAGCGTCAAAAGTCTGGTCGATTATAGCCAGGTTGAGTTTTGTTTCCGACGATTCTTGCGGATTTTCGTTCATTGTTTTATTTTATGCCTTGACGTCCAAGGTATAATTCTCCAAAACGCAGCATAGTTTCTAGTGCTACTTTCTTATCGTCAACACCCGAATCAGTAATAAATTTATGAATTTGTTCATCAGTTACAGAATCATCGTCGAGTAAATTATTTAGCTCATCTATTTTTTGTTCAGGAATCGCCTCTATAAGTGCACGATTAATCTGATCGGTTAGACGTTCTTTTAAATCAGCTACAAGCTGCACTCGAACCTCATCATTAACACCGGACAACTGTTTTTCGTCTAGTATTTGATTAATAAATTTATCTAGTTCATCTTGCTGCATGAGATGTCACCTTTTTTGTTTTTACTACTGTTTCTATGCCGGATTATATCATCAGGAAATATTAAGTGCAATAATAAATACCGATTATGCTTTTTTGAGCGTGCGCTTAACTAGTTCGCGGGTGAAGAATTCGAGTTTGTCGCCTTCTTCAAGAACAAGTTTTTTATGAAACTTCAAGCTAAGACCACACATTTCGCCTTCAAAGACATCTTTGGTTTCTTGCTGCTGACGCTGGACAGTTGTTACTTCAACCTCGGCCAGCTGTTCGCCGCCACGGATCGCCCGGGCTAGCAAGCCAGCTGTAACCTTACCGCTTGTAACTTCTCCGCCGGCGATAATTTCATCTTTAAGTGTACGGAAGATACCTTTAATAGTGAGCTTGCCGATCTCGGTTTCAACTACCTCAGGCTTCAGCATCGCTTCCATCGAAGCGCGAGCATCATCAAGCAGTTCGTAAATAACCTTGTAGAGTCGGACTTGAACTTTATCACGCGCCGCAAGTTGCTTGACGGCTGGCGGTAGACCAACGTTAAAACCATAAATAATCGTATTGCCGTCGTTCGCCAGGCGAATATCGTTTTCAGAAATACTACCAACACCACTGCCAACAATCCGAACGATAATTTCGTTCTTGGTGTCAATCAGTCGAAGACTGTCAACTACCGAAGTTAACGAACCCTGGACATCAGCTTTTATAATGACATTAAACTCCTGCGAGTCATGCTGTTGGTTCATCATCATCAAAAGATCGGCCCCGGTCACATTAGTACTGGCGGCGTTTTTCTCATTCTCAATCCGAGCCGCCATAACGGCGTTGCGGGCTTCTTTTTCACTCTTTACGATTGAAAAAGTATCACCAAATTGTGGTAGTTCCTTAAGTCCAGTAATCGTCACAGGGGTCGATGGACCAGCCTCTTTAAGTGTCTTGCCCATATAATCAAGCAGTGTGCGTACCTTGCCATAAGCCGTACCAGCCACCAAGAAGTGTCCGGGACGCAGCATTCCTTGTTCGACTAGTAGGCCAACAACTGATCCGCGGCCAACTTCCATATGCGATTCAATCACCAAGCCTTCAGCTGGCGTATCGATATCAGCTTTAAGTTCTTCCAGGTCGGCCACTAAAAGGACCATGTCAAGCAGTTTATCAATCCCTTTGCCAGTTTTAGCACTAACCTCAACCATCACCGTATCACCACCCCATTCTTCAGGGTTTAGACCATGCTCAGTTGCCAGTTGGGCCTTAACGCGATCAGCGTCAGCCGATTCTTTGTCCATTTTATTGATAGCGACAACGATTTTAGCATTAGCTGACTTAGCGAATCGAATCGCCTCAATCGTCTGTGGCTTCACGCCATCGTCCCCTGCAACAACAATAATTACGACGTCGGTAAGTGTTGCGCCGTGCTGACGAAGGGCGGCAAATGCTTCGTGCCCTGGAGTATCAAGCAGCGTAATCGAGCGACCATTTCGAACTGTCTGATAAGCGCTAATGTGCTGAGTAATACCACCGGCTTCTTTGTCGGCCACTTTTGTACCTAGGATTGAATCAAGTAAACTAGTTTTCCCATGATCAACGTGACCCATAACAGCTACAATTGGCGGACGAGCCGTGGCTTTGTCGGATAGTTGATGGACTTTGTGGTTACTAAGTGTCGAGACATCCTTCTTCTGAAGTTCTACATCCAGACCTAATTCTTCGACAATAATCGAAGCCGTCTCAAAATCGAGGCGCTGATTAATCGTCGCCACGATGCCGTTTTTAAACAGTTCACCAATTAGACTAGTAACGGGTAGATTGAGCGTTTCGGCGAGTTCCCCAACGGTAATAGAGCCGGCAACAACGATAACTTTCTCGGCCATAACAATGCTCCTTTCTGCCCGCTTTACTGGCTACTTAAGTAGTAGCCAGTTCAGCTTGTTTAGATTATTTTTTTGCTTTAGCGTTCAAACTAAGCGAGATTTTGCGGCTTTCCTTTTCGATATCAAGCACGACGAACTCTTTACGTTCGTTCAATGTGAATACCTTTTCAGGATCCTGATCGTCACCACCACCAAGTTCACTGACGTGGACTAGAGCTTCGACGGCTGGACTAATTTGGACAAAGGCACCAAACGGTGTAATACGCGTTACAGTTCCCTCGACTTTATCTCCCTTTTTGAATTGTTCAACTTCGCTCATCCAAGGATCTTCGCTAAGTTGCTTGATGCTTAGACTTAGGCGATCCTTATCGATGGCGATAATCTTGGCATCAATCGTTTGACCAATCTTGACGTAATCACTAGGGTTGTTAACACGTTCCCAGCTGATTTCGCTGATGTGAACCAAGCCTTCGATACCTTCGACGTTAACAAAAACGCCAAAGTCGACAACACCAGTCACAACACCCTTGACCTTGTCACCAACGGCAAGCTTTTGGAATCGAGCCGACAGACCATCCTTGATAGCCTCTTTTTCGCTAAAGATTAGCTTGTTGGCTTTGCGATCACAGTCCAAAATACGAACTTTTAGGGTTTGGCCAATAAGAACGTTCAAGCGTTGCAAGATTTCGTCTTTGTCGCTTGAGCCAACCCGTGGGTAATGTTCAGCAGATAGTTGAGAAACAGGCAGGAATCCGCGAACGCCATCAAATTCAACCAATAATCCGCCGCGGTTAGCGTCGTATGGCGAAACTTCGATAATCTCGCCACTGTCCATGCGTGCTGCAACTTCGTCCCAGCCACGATCTTTGGCAGCTTTGCGAAGTGACAGTAGTGCATAACCGTTATCAAGCTCGGCATCAACGATACTAGCCGTAACTTCATCACCAATGTTTAAAGCACGTGAGTAGCCTACTTCGCGGCGTGGAACTAGTCCAATACCCTGTGCGCCTAAATCAATCAAAACTTCGTGTTTGCGAATTACTAAAATTTTACCAGTGATTACTTCACCTTGTGTTAATTGCTTGACGCTGTCGTCTAGCCCAGCGAGCAATTCGTCCATTGTTATAGTGGCTTTTGCCATAAGTCTTATTCAGACTCCTTCCTTAAATTAATATTCTTGGAGCACGCACTAAAAGACACGTACACCTAGATTACCTACAATTATACCTCTAATGGATGCCTAAGTCAAAGAGAGCGAGCCAGCATACGCCGAGATGCAAAATAAGCGACTGTCACGGCCGATAACAGGCCACTTAAGACAATATTAACGATTGTCATGTCCGATGGACCAGTTGTCGGTAAAGCCGATGACTCAGTAACAGCAGCGGTGGTCGTAGAAGCGCTGCTATCAGAACTTGGCACGGCAACCTCGCCAGTATTAGTACTGTTTGACCCAGTTGAGGAATTACTACTTGAATCCGAGGCAGCTTGATCAGTTTTTGCTTGTTTTTCAGCCAAAGCAATTGCTTGATCGCGGCGAACCTGCGCGCCATGTTGCTCGACAAAACGCGCCATACCAATCGTGATAATCACGAGCATCAAAGCGATAATAAAAAACGTTTGGACCGACCCACCCTGATTTGTTCGTTTCAATGAAATCATATAACACCTCAGGATTATTTATATACTAACTATAACCTCATCTTATCAAGATTACAACGGTGGTCGTGTGGTACACTAAAATTATTATGATAATAACCATCGACACCGGCGGAACCAAAACATTAATTGCTAGTTATTTTAAGGACGGCGTAATTGGCAAACAGCTTAAATTTCCAACCCCCAAAGATACAAAAGAATACGTAACCGCCGTGCGCGACACCCTTGAAAAAGAGTTTGGCGAGCGCAAAATCGATGCGGTTGTAATTGCAATCCCAGGTATTATTCGTGACGGCGTCGCCATTTGGTGCAACAACCTGCATTGGCGTAATTTTGATGTTGGTGCCGCATTTAAAGGTGTTTTAGGCGGTGCTCCGGTTTTTGTCGAGAATGATGCTAACCTAGCCGGACTGGCCGAGACGCGAGCCCTAAAGACTCAGCCCAACTCGTCACTTTACGTCACCGTTAGTACCGGTATCGGCTCAGGTGTTATTACTGGCGGTCATATTGATCCAGGCCTGCGCTATAGTGAAGCTGGTCGCGCCCTAGTCGAGTTTGATGGTGTCGTGCGCGAATGGGAAAGCTTTGCCTCTGGCCAAGCAATTGTCAAAACCTACGGCAAATACGCCCGTGATATTACCAGCAAACGTACCTGGTATCAGATAGCTGATCGAATTAGCCGTGGCTTTTTGGTCATGATTCCGATAATCCAACCCGATATCATCATTATTGGCGGCAGTATCGGTACTTATTTTGAACGTTATGGTGATATGCTGATCGGTCTATTAAAAGAAAAATTGCCCGACCACATCCCTACCCCAAAAATAATCCAAGCGGCTCACCCCGAAGAAGCCGTAATTTACGGATGTTATTACTATGCTCTCGACATGCTCGATACTAAAAAAGCTTAAAACAGACTATCCAGAAGTTAATTTTCAGCCGTCAGACGACTACTTGTGGTCGCCCAGTAATCAAACTGTCTATTATGTCGAGAATTCGAAAGATAAAGACAGCTATGCTTATCTGTTGCACGAATTATCGCACGGGGTGCTAGGCCACACTGACTATGATCGCGATGTCACGTTAATCGCCATGGAACGAGCCGCCTGGGACAAGGCTAAAGAGCTATCTGGCAATTACGAGTTAGCGATTGACGAAGATTTTATCGAGTCTAACCTAGATTCCTACCGCGACTGGCTCCATGCCCGCAGTACCTGCCCAAACTGTGGCGCGACCGGCCTGCAAACTAAAAAGTTAGCCTATAGCTGTCCAGCCTGTAATCAGAACTGGCGCGTTAACGAAGCCAAAATCTGTGCTTTGCGGCGCTTCGTAATCTAATTACAACTAAAAACGCGCCTCGATTGAAGCGCGTTTTTAGTTGTTAGCGACAGATTAGACTGTTGCTTTTTTGCGGCGGCTAATTTTACCACCCTTAGCACCAGCAATGCGGGCTAGTTCAGGGTTAGCGGCAAAACCACCAGTTCGGCCGTTACGACCACCTTTAGCGCCAATTTTAGCGTAAAAGTCTGGGTCTTTTGCTAGATTCTTTGCAGCGGCTAATTTACCGCCAGCTTTTGTTCCTGCCATATTATTTCTCCTCTTATTTAAAAAGGTTTCCACATAAAAATTATGTCGAAACCCTCCTGTTTACCTCACACATGATATGTGTATGCTTTATATACTAGCATAGCTTATGCTTTTTGTCAATATGTACATAAGCACTTTTTTATTATATTCGTGCTGTTGCAAATAATCAGCTGGTGCGATATTATTGTTTAGCACCTGTTTGAATCCAAAATTATGATTCAAATTAAAAAACGACCACATCTGCGAGATTGGTCGTTTTTTTATTATCTAAATTACTTTATTGCTACTTAGTTATGCACTACGCTTGGGACTCTCTGCGCATTCCTAGGTGCGCCACCCCCCAAGTTACCATTGTAATCAACATACGCCGGAGAAACTACGCGACCCGCATACGCACCTAGCAAATAAACAGGCTTCCTACGATCATAGCCTAATTCATCCATTTTTCGCTCCGAGGGAGTCAGAAATGGGTTATCTCCAGTCTTTTCAATAGCCGCCCTTACTTCAGCGTCATGCTTCACTGCTGCGGCTACTTTTGGTAAATTCATATCGAAATCTTCAAGATTTACTGGTTCTTTCACTGCGTTTCTCATTGCAGACGCTCTAGCCGTATTATTATCAATTTGCGGTGAAGTTAGTTCGGTCATAAAATTTCCCTTTTTTTGTTTTTATTGACTTTAAATGTATATTAGCATAAGTAGTTAGAAATGTCAATATCAAGGATAAAATTCAGATCTGTTGCATCCGTTATTACAGTATTGCCTTAAGCACTTTAGCAAACGAAAAAGACCATCCTATTCGGATGGTCTTCTTATAATTCGGCACCGTGCTAGTTTCCCACTTACGCAGTATAATCGCCGCTGCTGAGCTTAACTTCTGTGTTCGGAATGAGAACAGGTGTTTCCCCAGCGCCATGGGCACCGATTTGGGTAGAAGAT